>JBHJOO010000539.1:0-3295 GCA_050329675.1 Balneolaceae bacterium | reverse complement strand
TTTTCAGCAGACTCTGTTTCTTCAGAGAGAGCCGAATTCAAGATAATTCTCGCTTCTTCTTCCATAGAGCGTCCATGCACTGCAGCCTGTATGCGCAGTCTGGATTTCGTTTGTTTATCCAGGTTTCTGATAGTAATACTTGCCATAGTTTTTAAAATAAAATAATCATTGATTGCAAAATAAACAATGCAACATAAATCGCATACCTCAAAATCTCCTGAAGTTTCGAATTTATAGTTTGAAATTACTGTCAATTAAAAACAGTTGAAAATTCTTCAATTTTCTCTTCAACATAAGAATAAGTTTCTTCGCTTTTTCTTATTTCCAAATACTTACCCTCTAAATCTTTTACTTCTTTTATAAATGGAGCACCAGCATTGCGTTCAAATTGATTATTTAAAACATCAATTTCTCCCAGATCGGAATAGACTTCTTCCAAATCTAATCCCTCAAAGTCAAATGGGTTATCCCAATCCCCATCATAATAAACCAGAGGCCTTCTTTTGTGCTCCATCAATCTGAATATCAGAGAATCACCAAGCTTTTTATGATGAAAAATCTCTCGTCCCGTCTTAAAATATATGGTGTGGACAAAATGTTCTGTTTTATGATTAATTTTAATTGATTCCAAACGATCTCCCTCCTTATCACTAAAAAATGTGATTAAACCCTTAGCTTGACTCCAGTCTTTAAGAGGTTCTGAAAAGAAGTGAATGTTATCAAATTCTATTTTTGAAATGAAATTATTATTCTCTACGTGTATTATTCCGGAATATTGGTAAATTCCATGATTTCCAAATTGATAGATTTTTACCGGTCCTTTCTCACCCTGAATAGTATCCGTCAAAACTATGTCAAAACCCTCTAAGCGCTTAAATAAACCTCTTTCTTCAAACCAGCGAAATGCATTTAAAGCGGATAAAAAGCCAGGTGGATAATCGGATTGGAAAGTTATGTCTCCACTGCTATAGGTGTTATTGAGATGTTTGAGCCAATTATCAGATCGATCACTTTTTTTCATATTTGCCGGAAACAAAAACAGATTATCAACTGCAACCGGAGCATCATATCCGGCGGAAAAAAAGTATCCGTAGGCCTCTGTGAACATGCAATATTTCAATTCACATTTTGCTATTTCCATATATCCGGCTTTTGAAACATAGGGAGTTTGTAATATTCGTTGAATATATCGGTCCATTGCTTTTTCAAATGAACTCTTTTCAAAATTGTCACAGGAAACTGTATAAATAAAAAACGGGGATAAGAAAAGGAATACGGTTTTTTTCAAAGTAAAATTTATATTATAGAAGATCATCAATGACAAATCTATATACGTATAACTGTTCATTCTCTTCATTAACAAATATAGATGAATATATATAAGGAGCAGCATATCCGCTTACCTTGAAACCGGCGGGGACGTCTACATCAGCCAAAAGTGTTTCATTACGATAAATTTGCAAACCATCATACGATTCGTCATTTCCTCTTGAATAACTTCGAAAAATCATATTCAGCTCAGGTTCAAAATGAATGCCGGTGTAAAAACCTCTGGATTGAATTTCCTTCTGCCAATGTAAACTCAAGGTTTCAACATTATTGGAAGAAGGAAAAAGTTTGTAATCGGTATTCATATTTCTTCCTTGTAAACCAAATGCCCGTTTTGGTTTGAAATTATCGTCTTTAACGTAGATAAGTGAATCCGGAAGGTAAGTCACATAAAATAAACGATTTTTTACATCTGCAGTCATTTTGGTGAAAAACCGGAGAGAGCCTGCCAATAATTTCTGCAACATCACCGGACTCAAGATTCATTTTTGCTGCAATCCGTCCCTCATATGCATAAAGTTCCGTAGTTAAATTAAACTTGCTGAAAGGTGGTGGTGCGGAAGCTAATGGCAAATATGCATAATCTCCCAAAACTTTCATGTTTCCAAGATTATAGGCTAAGTCATATGCACGTTGATCGGTTGGTGTTGGATTGTTTTGCAGGTATTCGATGGGATGATTACTCTGCCAACGAATGACAGAACTTTTGGTTCTTTCATAATCGGGATTTATGATATGATAATCATTCGAAGATCCAACCAAAATCAGGCTTCCTGAAAGATTTGTATCTATAAACGAGATGCCCCGGTTAGGTAACTCATTTGGGCCTGGCCCAATTCCAAGCCGGCTTTTGATAAAGTTACCATCCTGATCAAATAAAAATGCTCTCGAAAAAGCATTATCAAAAAAAATTAAGTTTTCATTTTTTACAATTAATGTACCATCTAATGATGAGTGTATTTTGTCAAATTCAACATCTTCTATTTCAATAGATCTTACTTTTATTTCGGAAGTATTCGTTACCGTAATATTTTTAAAAAATGAATCTTCATAGGCTTCATGATTACATGCCGTAAAAAAAATTATTATAAGGATTGATGGTATATAATATTTCATCATTAAATAAATAAGGTCTTCCAATAATTCAGAAGGCCTAAAAAATTAAGTTCAAATGAATTAACAATTAATGTCTCCGTTGGAACAAATGTTTCCATTCCAGCAGGAATTTCCGTAATTGGATGACTTACACCCTTTCCCCCAAATGAGGCCACAATTGCATACAACACCTTCTTCACCAATCTCAGTATCTCCGGCAATTGCATTGGAAAACAGCATACTCGATTTGCATTGATTAATTGTAATTTGGGAATCAGATTCAATACTTAAATCCAAAACCATAAACAATGAAAAAAATGCAATAGTTACAATAATTGATATTAACTTTTTCATAACATGTTTGTTTAGTTAAGGTTAAAGTATATTACGAATTTAATATATATATATGTCAAGTATTAACTGAAATTTAGCACCAAATAAATCATTAAGTTAAAAATTATTAATTATTTATAATATTCGTATTGTTGTATATGTATTCACTTATTCAGTGTCCATCACCAGTTATAGTTTACCGCGAACGATTATCAAAAAATCAGAGATTGATAAACTTTTATCAGATACATGCTGCCTTTTATCAATAATTTTCACTCAGTATCGAAGGCTTTTGGAATAAATGGTTCGCAGCCCTGGCGAGTATGTGGCGGCTACCGCTCAACCACTAAAATATAAATACTACCTACTTAACACTACATGCTTTATATCCCCAATTGTTTTCCGCACATTGGAAAAATTGCCCAATAAATCCCTTAAATTCTCCTGCAACTCTCGGTTCCGGTAATAGTGGGGCCTTTGTCTCTTCTTTTGTAGCACCTGCTCTTTTGCATCAACAATCAACTGATATGCCCTTCTA
>JBHJOO010000039.1:0-3136 GCA_050329675.1 Balneolaceae bacterium | reverse complement strand
AGCCAAAAGTAATGCCAAAATATCTTGTCGATGCAAATTTGCCTTACTATTTTTCAATTTGGAAAGATGGAGAGTATTTAGTAACGAGTAGGAGAAATGAAAAACAGAGAAACGGGGTGATTGTTTCCTTTTTTTCGGTGGGCCAACATTTTTTGTTCAATAAATGGCAGCGTTCGGCGGGTGGCAGAAAATTTTGTTAAAAGAATGGGCCGGAAACCCGCCGCATCTCACACCAGCGATCCTGTCATCCCGAGCGAACGATCCGCCCGTCGGCGGAGAGTGAGTCGAGGGATCTTCTCGTTATGGTGACTGACTATGAAACGCTTTCATGAAACCGGGAGAGTCAAATATCCGGCTTTTCTAAGGCAACAGCCAGAACCACGAGATTAGTCTGGGGACAGACACAGTCCCTCCATGCGCTCATCCCGAAGCCGCCTGGCGGAACGAATCCTCATCAGCTTTTCAATATCAGGTACGGCAGCCCGGTAAATCTTCTGGAATTCATTCAAATTCTGGAGAAACACCTTGGCATCGATGCCAAAAAAAATTTTATGCCCATGCAGCCCGGCGACGTTCCGCGTACCTGGTCCGATACCAAAGACCTTCAGGAGTATATCGGTTACAAGCCGGTTGTATCGTTAGAAGAGGGGATTGGGGAGTATGTAGTAGGGAGTATGTAGTACGTAGTATATAGTATGGAGTAGGAAATAGGAGAAATGAAAAATAGAGAAACCGAGAAATCGAGGAACTGAGGAACGGGCGAACGGACGAACAAAGAAAGTGTACGCGGCGCAAACATGTGGCGTTGATATGATTTTTGAGCTTTATGTGCCGCGTTTCCAATAACAACATGCCACTGTCATCCTGACGAAAGCCGTGCTTTTCGGCTTGAGGAAGGATCTCATATGTTATGGCAACTGCCTGTGTAAAGCTTTTATCAATCCGAAAGATTCATCGGAACCGTGCCCGGCCTTTTGAAGGACGTGTCCGGCCACTGACGGATGAACCGGCCTGGCTGTAATCAGGGTTTGCTCATCGAATCAGTCCCGGCCCGTGACGGGATGAATTAGAAAGGCTTACATTTAGTTTTTAAAGGCGAGAGGTGAGTTATTGTCATTTATTGAGTAAAGACTTCGATGCCTTACGTTTGAAATAAAGGTGAAAAACATGACGATAAAAGAAAAAACAATTCGGGAACTTGAATCTCTTGATCCGTTAGATTGTGTACATCTTGGGGGAAAAGTTTTGGCTGTAAAAGCCGCATCCAATTTTCGTTTTCTCAGGTCTAAAGGCGTTACCATTCGAAAAACGGTAGATATGCTTATCGGAAGTTGGTGCATCGAACATCAAGTGGAGTTACTACATAATGACATAGATTTCGACCGGATAGCAACCAGGTTACCATTACAAATTTATGTAGATTGATGTTGTACAGCTACTTTCTAACATTTGGATTTTATCTTTGAGGGGTTGAAGTGGAGAGTACAGAAGTCAGAAGCTGGTATTTGATCAGAGGGAGTTCCGCTTCCCGGTAGAAAACTAAAGGATGGATCCGTTTTGCTCTCTTCAAAAATGCTGGGATTAGCACGTATGCCTTTGGGCTTGATGCGCATCGTTCTACTTTTCAGTTTTGTTGTGTGCTTTTCGAAATCCAATTTTAACAGGACGTTTCCACTTTTCTGACCTCTGAAATTATCCGTCATATTATCATTGACACGATAATAGTATATAGGTTGAAAGGAAAAAGAATTTAACCTGCAATACAAATGTCAGATGTTTATAATATCTTGTATTTTCAACTGAAATCTGACTTAAAGTATCTGTTTTTGGGTAGAGGCAATAAAAAATCAGAAGATAAAATCATAGTTAATGGCATCATGAACGGTGATGAAGATGCCTTTAGAAAAATGTTTGAGATCTATTATCCCGGACTTTGCCTCTTTGCCACCAAATATGTGAAAAATACCGGGTACGCAAGAGATATTGTACAGGAAGTATATTTGAAAATTTGGGACAACCACTCGGATTTTGAAATTAACAGTTCATTGAAAGCCTATCTCTACCAGGCTGTCAGAAACCAGTCTTTGAACTACCTGAAAAAACATAAAAGGACTCAAAACCTTGAAGAGCAATATGCAAATCAATTTTCTGTTCAGACTGATTTTCAAACTGCAGGCAGATCTGATGAATTACCCGTTGAAAAATTATCAAAAAAAATATGGGAATGTGTTGATTTACTGCCCGAGCGCAGAAAAACAGTATTCATACTAAGCAGAAAACACGGGCTTACTTATCCTGAAATTGCTGAAGTGATGGGTATTACACGTAAAACCGTAGAAAATCAAATGGGGATGGCTCTTCAGTTTTTAAAAGAAAAACTGGATTTCTGATTTTTTTCAAACGGAATGGGGGGTATGGAATTTAGCTTTGTCATAACAGATGAAAACATACCCGTGATATATGAAACAAGAAGATAAAATCTGGCCTGTTATTGCAAAATTTTTAGGTGGATCTGCTACGGATTCAGATAAAAAAAGGTTGCGACAATGGCTTTCTGATGATGAAAGGAACAAGCAGGTTTTAAAGTCCGTTGAAAAAATCTGGAAAGCATCCGGTGATAATGTGGATGATGATTTCTTACGGAAACTTGAGGATCTGGACGATTGGCAAATTTTGTCCCATCAAATTCGAACTGGTCAATCCGGTATAAAATCATTACGAACGAATAACTACAATTACCTGAGCCGCCGGAAAAATTTTTTTTCTACAGTGGCTAAAATTGCTGCCATATTGCTTGTCGCCGCTGTTTCGGGGTATATATCATGGCAATATGCTACTGATAGCATGCCAGAAACTTCCGAGCCTGTTTTTAAAGAAATCACAACACCAAGAGGTGAAAAGGCCAATATACAGCTCGGTGACGGATCGAAAATAATTTTAAATTCGGATAGCCGATTGACTATGCCCGAGAAATTCAGTAATTCTAAGAGAATTGTAAAACTGAATGGGCAGGCTTTTTTTGAAGTGGCACCAAATTCAAAAAATCCATTTTTAGTTGTTACAAACGGGATGGAAGTGGAAGTTCTGGGGACTTCTTTTGATGTCAGTTCCTATGAGAACGATGTCAGGTTTCATG
>JBHJOO010000251.1:0-5157 GCA_050329675.1 Balneolaceae bacterium | reverse complement strand
GCATTTTCTTTTAACGACTCTATGAAACGATCTATAAAGATCATGTGGATCAAACTGCTCATTTGGAATTACGTCATTAACTGTTTCTTCAGGGCCCTAATAAATTCTGATCTCAACTCATTTACAATTTCATCAGGTTATACTCTTGCCATAATTTATTTTATTCGTTTTATAAATTTTAGGGAAGTTATTTTTATAAATGTCTAACATTATTTAATCCAACAATCCAAGCTGGTCTTTTGCTCTTTTTTTTATTTCACTATTTCCATTCATAGAAGCTGCCGCCTCATAGTAATGAACAGCACCGGCTCGGTTATTCAGCTTTTCGGCAGTTAATCCTGCAAAGTAAGCACTCAGCATCCTGTATGTTCTTTTGTCAGGGTTTGGCAGTGTTTCACCAATATCAAATGATTCGGTAAAAGCATGAAAGGCATTTACCCTGTCATGATTTCTGTATTGTATTCTGCCCTTCCAATATAAGAGTTCCTCTTTCATTGTTTCAAAATAGGGCAGATTCTGTTTATCCCAATGTTCAATAGCCTTATTAATCTCAATCGCAGCCAATTCATATTTTTCCATATTGTAAAGGCTTCGAACAAATAGCCTTCTGTAAAAACTGTTATTTGGAAATTTCTGTACAAGCTTTTGAAAATCCTGAACTGCATTGGTATAATCCTGTTCATAATTCAGGCGTATCATCCCCAGAAAATAACGTGACTCAGGCCCTGCAAACAGGCTCTCATTGGCTGCTCTCACCATCAGTTTCAGGCCCTCTTCTTTGTCCCCCGAGGGAAAAAACCATGACATGGTTCTCATAAAAGGATATGCATCGGGCAGGTATGCCGCATAATATTTGATGATTCCCTCTGCCAGCAGGTTATCGGCAAAATCAGGCAACACCTTTTTCATAGCTTGCTGCGACTGGTATGCAATACGTCCATGATTCAGGCTGCTTACCCACTCTTCGCGATTGGCTTTGTGCCTGGCCATATATCCATTGGCTGCGGCCCGAACAATTAATCCATCCGGATGGCCGCTGTTATTTCGCAAGAAACGCCCGGCTTTAAAATCAGCCTCTTTCATTTTATCAAAAAACTCTTCATCATACGACTCATTTTCCAGATCCTCCAATACTTTCCACCACAATTCCATTCCTCTCCACAGCGCCCATACAGGATGATCGGGATACTTGTTTGTCCACGGTTTTATGATGTCCCAGGCAGCTTCGGAATTTCTGTTATAAAGAGAGTCGAGAGCCTGCTGTGCCACCGGCCTGAACTCATCATTTGTTACAAGAACCGGACTTTGTGCCGCAAGGATTGCCGGAACAAGACAGCAAACTGTAATCACAATGGATAGAAGTCGTACCATTTATGTTTTTTGAATGATTTAACCAAGATATTCCAAAAACCACCCTTCGGTAAAACCAAGAACCTCGTTGAATTTTTTTGGAAAGTCCTGTTCTTCAAACGGGTGAGAAGCATCAAAAGTATGACCGGTTCCCGTTAACAAACGGATCTCTTTTTCTACTGATGGACAGTTTTTATGCAATAATTCCGTATCGCTGAATGGAACGGATTCATCATCTTTCCCTGCTATAAAAAGGCATGGAATATGAAGTTCTTTCACCCGATTTACTGCGATAAGTCTCTCCGCGTTTTTAATTGCATCGTCATATACAACTTTTCCAACTCTCATAACCTGGCCTGTTCGGGCATTCAGTATTTCAGTGTATCCCTTTTTTTTCCAGTCGGAAATCATTTCTTTTGTCCATCGTTCATTATAATTGGCAACAGCCGACCATGTAACAAGACAATGGATATCACTATATTCAGCGGCAGAAGCTACTGCCGTATGCCCGCCCCTGGAATGGCCGAGAATTCCAATTCTGTCTGAGTCAAGTATAACTTTATCCGACATAATCTCCTTGTTTTTTATAGCATCAATCACACTGCCAACATCTTTCAGGTCCTGTGAAAGCGTTTGTCTTTCAAACAGATCAAGCTGATCAAATTCTGTCATGGATTCGCCGACACCGTTCAGCGACAAGTTAAATGCAACAACCGCAAAACCCGCTCTTGATAATTCTTCACATGCATCCGGAAACGGGCCCCAATCCTTAAATCCTTTAAATCCGTGTATGAAAAGAATAATTGGAAATGCAGATTTATTTCCGCCTACCGGTGTATACAGATCGTAATAAATTGGCAGATTTTCTGTCGAGTTTATTTGTCCGGATTTTTTTGCAACGCTGCTAAAACTCATTTTTCTATACCTTTTTAAAATCTAATGTTTCCAAATTTACCAGTTTTCTCAAATCGTTAATTTCTTTTTGCCGAAGATAACGCCAGCGGCCCACACGCAGATCTTTATCCGTCAGCCCCCCGTACCGGATTCTTTTTAACTTAACAACTTCTGCGCCAAAAAAAGAAATCATACGCCGGATCAAATGATTTCTTCCTTCCGAGACAGTTATTTCAATTGAAAAAGGATCCATTCTGCTCCGGCTGATCTTTTCTGCTTTTGCCGGGCCGTCTTCAAGCTCAATGCCAGCCACTAATTGCCGCAGTTCATCATCCTCAAGTAACCGGCTGGTTTTAACTTCGTAGGTTTTTTTGACTTTAAAACCAGGGTGCATTAATCTGTGAGCAAGATCTCCGTCGTTCGTTAAAACAATTAATCCCATCGTATTCCTGTCGAGCCTGCCAACGGGATAAACCCGGTTGCCGGTTGCATCCTCAATCGCATCAAGAACTGTATTACGATCTTTTTCATCATCCGTAGTACTGATCGTGTCTTTTGATTTATTCAGCAGTATATAGACAAACGGTTCCAGCGACAGCCTCTGCCCATCCACTTCAACTTTATCATCAGCATTAATTTTTATTCCAAGTTCTGTAACGGTTTTTCCGTTCACCTTTACTTTTCCCTTTTCGATATATTCGTCTGCGTCTCTTCTGGAACAAAAACCGGCATGAGCAATAAATTTATTAATCCGGATTTCATCTTTCAGGTGTTTTTTTTGTTCCACCTCATGAGGAACAGATGGTTTATTTTTCTTTATAACCCTATTCTTACTTTTTCTATTCATGGCCGGTTAATTTAAACATTATACTTCCTGGTCATTCCGTCCATTTTTATTCTTTTGCTCCCCATTTTGGTTCTTAATTTGCTTTTTTTCATCGGGATCCAGTTTTTCAAGGTAATCATCAATCAGATCATCCGCCTGATCGTCATCCAGTTCCAGCTGTCTTTCCATTAGCAAACGGCGCTGGTCAGCCATATCATCATCTTTCAAGATATCATCAATTTCACGCGGCCTGGGCAGTTCATCAACAGAATTGATTCCGAAATGTTTCAAAAAGTGATCGGTTGTTTTATAAAGAAGCGGTTTACCGGGAGAACTGGCCCTGCCCGATACTCTCACCAGCATTTTTTCAAGTAACTGACGCAGGATATAACCCGAATCGACACCCCGGATCTGATCGACTTCCGGTTTCGTTACAGGCTGCCTGTAAGCAACAATGGCTAATGTTTCGATCGCCGATTGTGACAATTTTCGATATGCATTTTCGTGTTGATAGATACTCAGCCAGGGATGAAATCTTGTTTGTGTGGCAAAGGTAAAACCCCCTCCTTTTTCTTCAATTCTGAATGCAAGGTCGTTTTCCTCATATCTTTGATTCAGTTGATTTATTATTCGCACCAATGATGTTCTTTCAAGTTCAAGCTCCTCTCCACTTTCTTTAATAATTGAAGCAAGCTTTTGCCAGGGCAGGGGCTCCGGACTTGAAAATATCAGGGCTTCAATAACAGAAATAAGCCTGGTTCCATCAACAAAACGATATTCTAACATTTTTTTTCTAACTATTATGATGTTTTATTATTAAAACGGCTGTCGGCTGTCGAAAAATCTCATCCGATCACTTTCTTCCCGCAACCGTACTATTAAATTTTCGGGTAACTTAGCCCCGATGGGGCGTCAGCACTAACATAGGGCATCGCCCTATGAAAAAAAAGAGACTGTCCCGACTTAAGCCCTGAAAGGGCGTAAGCAGAAAACCCACCGAGAAGGCTTTCGCCCCGACAGCTGTCGGGGCTTGCTTGAGGAGAAGCATCTTCCCACACAGGGCGCCGCCCTGTGTTGTTGCTTCTGCCCCGTTGGGGCTAAAGACCCCCGACAACTTATCGTTGATACGATACTAGTGTTAAGTCAAGCTTAAATTATCAGTCGAGACCTGTAAGATTTTAGAGATTTATTCACATGATTTAATTCATAAGTTAACAAAACCTGACAGGTCTTTCACGACAGATTTCAACTAACATGGCACCAGACCTATCAGAAGTATAGGAATTAAAATCATAAACAGTTCACTAACGTCTGAAACAAATTAAAGTATCTTCATCTTTTCTGATAATCCTGTAACCTAAAAGATGAAAAATATCTTTTACCAGAAATTTTGCTATTCTTAGATCTATTTCAAGACTGTTCTCATTAATTTGTGATACTCCCGGCAGAAACTTTAGTGTTTTATGAATGACACTTCTTCTCAGATAAGCCGAAACTTTCAGCCAGAACGGAGAAATTTCCCTGATTATAAAAAAGCCATCATTACCGGCTTCCTGATACAGAGGCATAAATATTCTTCCTGAAGAGGGCGCTTTAACCAGCCGGCCATTTTCACAGGCCAAAGGCTGGTCTTTTTCAATATGATCAAAATTTTCAAATCCGCTTTTCATTGCAAACTCAGAAGGATCCTCAACAAAATGGTGATGAACAATTTCGAAGTACCTTCCGGGTACTTTCGGATAGGTTTCAATATTTGCTTCATGTTTTTGAATGTCCTCGTCACTAAGATCAATGATCCGGCAATAGTACAGTAACAACCAGATATAACTTTCACTTCTGTTAATCGACTCACTATCCGTGTGAGCTCCGGCCTCAAATCCAATGGCTGTGTAGCCAAGATTATTGATATAACTCAGCAACGTACCCCTGACAAACTCTTCGATACCTAAAATTTGAGGGGCCGGAAAATTCCCGGCAAGCTGGCGATTCTTCAGTGTATCATTAAACAGAATAAATGAGCAGCTATTTGATGATGTTGTGTGGATATCTGTAAATATAAAATCGTCCGTTTCATTTTTGTGCCTGTC
>JBHJOO010000239.1:0-2553 GCA_050329675.1 Balneolaceae bacterium | reverse complement strand
TCATATGTGTTTCCAATCACGTCCTGATTGCCAATCCTGGAAGGACGGAAATCAAGAACAGGATCACTGAAATCTTCAATCAGGCTTTTCAATCGCGCATTGCGGTCTTTGGTTTCTCCAAGTGCAGTGGTGGAGTTGAAATCGATATTTCGAAACACGCCATCCAGTTTTTCTTTGTTATTCTCTTCAATGTCGTGCAGTGCCTTGTTTATGATTTCACCGATATTGGGCTCGTTTCTTTTTTTGTAGATAAGGTCGTAGGTGCAGTGCTCAGGCAGTACAAACCTTTCACGTTTCAAGGCGCGTTCAATACGCTCCTTATTTCCACCATACTCTTTGTCCAATTCTTCCAGCCGTTCTTTTCTCAGGTCGGAGATATATTTAATAAAGAGAAATACCAGGATGTAGTTTTTGTATTCCGAGGGATCTACCACGCCACGAAATGTATCGCATGCGTTCCATGCTGTTGTATTAATTTTTTGTTGCGAAACCTGTTCACTCATCATTTTCACCAATTAATCGTTTTGAAATTTCATTATTCAGAAGCTCTGTTTTTGTCGAGAGCATTTCAACGTACTTATTGTATTCAACTTGCAGCTCCTGGAGCTCCATTATTTTTTTTTGAACATCGAGATCAGGCACCGGTACTTTGAATTTCCTGAACTCTTTAATGGAAATGGATCTGACCGTTGATCCCTCAGAAACTGTTTCAATCCAGTTCATAACTCTTGGTGTTTTTAAATACCAAGCCAGATACTCGGAAAGGATAATATCTCTGTTTACCCTAATCACAAAAAAAACAGAACTGGCTAAGACTGGCAGCATTTCTTCTCTAACTATATAAGGAATATTTCCCGTCCCCTTGGCTGCAAAAAGAAGATCACCATCCTGCAACAACTCATCTTCATCTATTTTTTCTCGATAAACTGCCGAATTGTATCTCGAATCAATTTCACCCTGCTCATTGATGCTGCGCATCTGTATGACAGGAATGTCGCCATATTTTTCAGGAGAGTAATTCACCCCAAAGGTTACATTAGCTATTTCACTTATTTTTTTCATTGTAACCAATCTACATAAATAAAAAAGTGTTAGCAAATGTTTTTTCTTGTAGGCGCCCTACAATCACATAAAAGATCAATTTATTCTTCTTACTGCATCGGAGGACAGGCCAATGATCCATAGCTGCAAAACACGCAACAGTCTCCCACTTCAGGATCTGAATTTCTTAATCAACCCACTTCAAATCGAAGAAAATTCCACCAGCCGTATCCGCACCGCCCCTTCGCCCCGGATCATAACTCCTGTTCTCCCCGGTTCCATCTGATCCGCATGAGTATGAACAACAGTCTGCCCGTTTCGGTAGCCGTAAAAATGACCCCCGCTCGCGGTAACGCGAAGTGTATACCAGCTGGAGGTGTCAATTTCACCCGAGGCCAGAACTATATCCGAGCCTTCAATCATCTGTCCCTGGCTCAGTTCACTGCCGGAAAGTTTCACGTACTGGTAGGTTGAGGGGTTTTGGTAGTGGTGAATCAGCGCAAACTCTCCTTCGAAATCATCCAGGTTCAGCTCAATGCGGCCGTCTACACTGTTGATCACCTCTCCAAACAGGATATAGGTGGGCTCTTCACTGGAGTACAGGTTCAGATGGTGGATACCATCGGCGCGGCCCGCGTCTGCGGTGAAGCCGGTGCTGCCTTCAATGGTAAACGCTTCTCCCAGAATATCGTCTGCGCCCGGGCCCACTCTCCAGATCCATGAGCCGTCATCATGCAGTTCGGGTCCGGCTTCTTCCCTGAAGGCTGAAAGATCTCGCTCCAGGGTTTCAATCTGCTGTTGCAGACGTTCGATTTCGCCGATTGCCACTCCGTGTTTGTAAACCAGTTTGGCGCCCAGCTCCCCGGTGTGCCAGAGCATTCCGGTTCCAACAAGAGCGAAGATGACAAGTACGGGAAGTAGAAATCCCTTTTCGATCTGCTTCCACCAGGTTACAAACCGGATGGCTGTGAATACCAGGAAGTAGATCAGGGTGTAGAGCGCCCAGTCTTCGTGTGAGGTAACTACGGGAATGGCGTCGCCGGTTACAGATACGGTCTCCACAGCCTTCCGTCCCGACAAAAAAGCTGCGATCAGCCCAAGTGAACCGGTGGTATAGAGTGCAAGCGTTGCTTTTTCGAGCCATTCATGGTGTTTGAAAAACAGCCTTGCTGCATCAAACAGAACGGCCAGCACGAGCAGTGCAATAGGAAAGTGCACGATAAACGGGTGTATGTTGGGTATCCAGTCGGGAATCACGGTCAGTTTTTCAGATAACAAGACCTCCAAGGTTTCCGATAACTTTGGAGGTGTTTTGTTTTTAATTTGTCAGTTGTATAAGCAATACCTTTCAGGTTTTCGAAAACTGACAGGGCTTGTTTTCGAGTCAGGACGTTTTTTTTTGCGGTAATCAGGTGATGGATCATAAGGCAGTTGGTCACGATATCCATAGATGAATCTTCGGCCGGCATATTTGTGGAAAAAGCGTGTATCCAGTTGATTTTAGCATCAGTA
>JBHJOO010000033.1:0-2841 GCA_050329675.1 Balneolaceae bacterium | reverse complement strand
TCATATTATGCCTGCTCGGCCGGTCAATGCCGGGATCTTGATGATAAAACGATTCGGGAATTTGGGATTGATGGATTTACCCTCATGGAAACGGCTGCAATGCAGGCTGCAAGATTCATCGGTGAACAGGAAGGATTGTCAAAAAAAGGTTTATTCATTTGTGGAAAGGGTAATAATGCCGGCGATGCCCTGGCCGTTGTGCGATATTTGACACAGGAGTACATGCATGAAGCACTGATTTATTTTGTCTCTGGCCATAATGAATTATCAAAAGACGCTGAAAAAAATTACAGGCTTCTTTTAAAATTAAAAAAATCCGGGTTTGGCATAGAATTTATCAGTGACTTCAATACACTTACAGAACAAGAGTTTGATTACATCACAGATGGAATGCTGGGAACGGGCCTCTCAAGCCCACTCCGATCCGGCTATTCTGATGCAGCTGAATGGATAAACAATCAAAACAAAACTGTCTATGCTATCGATATACCTACCGGAATCGATACTGACTCAGGTTCGGTTTTAGGAAAAGCTGTACGTGCACATTATACACTCACTTTTGGAATCAAAAAAACAGGATTCTATTTTTCGGACGGGCGCCATCACACCGGTAATGTAATTCTTTTTAAACTTCCCTTTGCAAGTCCGTTTATTACACCGGAGGCACTTGTTATTGATGAATCCTGGATCTCTCAGATGCCTGAAATCAGGCGGGAAGCACAGCATAAGTACGACAATGGTGCGGTACATATTCTGGCTGGGAGTGAGGGCCTGACCGGTGCTGCGATTATGGCATGCAAAAGTGCGTGGCGTTCAGGTGCCGGTGCTGTGATACTGTATGCACCCAAAAAACTTTTGCCGGTTTATGAAACTGCCTTACCTGAAATCATTAAAGTTCCGCTGGGGCAGGATGGAGACACCTTTTACAAGATGGCTCATATGTCAACTGTTTCCGCCATGATTCAAAAACGCGGCGGGGTACTTCTCATTGGGCCAGGCATCGGGTTGGAACCGGAAACAATAATGTTTGTGCTTGAATTATTGAGAAACAGTGAACTTTCTGCTATTCTCGATGCAGATGGCCTGGCAGCCTGGGGTGATTTTTTGCAAGACCCTGGAAACCGAAAGATTGAAAGTCTGATTTTGACACCTCATCCGGGTGAAGTAAAAAAATATCTGGATGGTATTTTTACAGATGATTACTCAAGATTTAAATGGCTAAAACAATTTTGCTCTCACTATTCATGTACCCTTTTCTCAAAAGGAAATCCTTCGATTTTAGGATTGCAACAAGATTGCTTTATTACCGGGTATGACACATCTGTATTTTCAAGAGCCGGATTTGGTGACGTACTTGCAGGAACTATTGCAGCAAATCTCGCTATATCTCAAAACAGTGCATTAAGTGTGATTCATGCACTGCTTCACGGCTATCAAAAAGTAAAAACAAAAGAATTGCCGGTTGAACCGAAAGATCTATTATGATTCAGACGACGCTTAATTTCCTTGAAGAACAGAAAAAACCTCTGGGTTATTTATTGTTTTTGTTAACATTATTAACATTATCTCTAACCCTGCTTCCTGTTGATAGAGTAATTACAAGCAATATTTGGCAGTATGATAAAATTGCCCATGCTGTTTTATTTGGCACATGGACCTTCGTTTTAGGGCTTTATCTTTTATTTGCTACAAAAAAGGAATTGCCGCTCTTTGCCATTTTTTTAATTGGCGCCTTTTTTGGTATCACGATTGAAATTTTGCAGGAAATTCTGCCAATTAATCGAACGGGCGACCTTAACGATGCTCTCGCCGATATTTTCGGCTGTTTTATCGCAGTATTAGCTTTAAAATGGCTTACAAGAAAAGCCTGAATTTTATTGAACTGTTTATATAGATATTCATAACATCCAAAAACCGTGATAAGAATGTTATTAAATTTAATACGATTTCCCGTTGGAATAATGTTTAAATTCATTTATACTTCGTAATCTTTTGAATCAAAAGCCGGTATATAAAAAATGACTGAACGAAAAAAACCAGAAGCCGATCTTCGAAATTACTATACAGTTGTACTCGAATTCGGATTAATTCTTGCTCTCGCCTTATTTATTGTTGCAGTAAAAATGGACCTGCATAGTTCCCCTCCTGAAGAATATTCAATTGAGGAACAGGAAATTGTTGAAATGGAAGAGATTGAAATTACCAAACACATTGAAACGCCACCGCCGCCACCTCGTCCGCCTGTACCGGTAGAAGTGCCAAATGATGAGATTATTGATGATGTGGATATCAATATTGATGCGGAACTTA
This sequence comes from Balneolaceae bacterium, assembly GCA_050329675.1. Classification (GTDB taxonomy): domain Bacteria; phylum Bacteroidota; class Rhodothermia; order Balneolales; family Balneolaceae; genus CAYVBJ01. The sequence goes on along the minus strand of JBHJOO010000033.1, from coordinate 531 downwards.
CTCTTGATGGCCCTTTGAATATGCCGCCGCCGCCACGTCAGCAAGAAGAGCCTGAAGAGGATTTCTTTGTAGTGGTTGAAGAAATGCCGGAACTCATTGGTGGCTTGGCCGAACTTCAGAAAAAAATCCGGTATCCCGAGATGGCCCGCCGGGCAGGTATTGAAGGACGTGTTTTCGTTCAGTTTATAGTAAATGAACGAGGTGAAGTCGAAAATCCGCAGGTCGTTCGCGGTATTGGAGGCGGAGCAGATGAAGAAGCCCTAAAAGCTGTTAGCCAGGCCAAATTTAAACCCGGCATGCAGCGCGGACGTCCCGTACGTGTCCAGTACAGTTTGCCCATTGTATTTCAATTACAAAATTGATTATAGATTAACTTATTTGAACATTAAAGGCGTGAAATAACCATCACGCCTTTTTTTGTGGCCCAGACTGGTGTTCAGATTAAACCAAGGCTGTTGCACGTGTAATTCATCTGATGAATGATGAATAAAGCGAGGTTATTCCAATCTGTTAATTATTTTCTTTGCTTTT
>JBHJOO010000467.1:0-9237 GCA_050329675.1 Balneolaceae bacterium | reverse complement strand
GGCCTGCAGGGCATGATCAATTTTATGATGGAAGCCTGTGATTTTGATACCAATGAACTGAAACCGGCATCCACAGAGAATATATCAAAAAATGACCCGCTGAATCTTGCAAGAACGATTTCCGCTCTCGAAAATAAAAAAGCAGATATTCTAACATATGATGATCCGTTCTTAAAATGCGGGGATACGATCATATTTGATTCAGAACATTCCAAGACTATTCCGCTACTTGGGATAACAGGAACCGGGGGTTCAGGCAAGAGTTCACTTACCGACGAGTTGATACGCCGGCTTCTCATTGAGTTTAGTGATATATCTATCGGCGTTATTTCGATAGATCCATCTAAAATTAAAACCGGCGGAGCACTTCTGGGTGATCGCATTCGCATGAATAGTATAGATACGAACAGGGTTTTCATGAGAAGCATGGCAACCCGTGCATCAAATAAATCCATCAGCAATGACCTGAAGGGTGCAATTGCTTTGTACAAAGCAGCAGGTTTTGATATAATTATTGTAGAAACCAGTGGTATAGGCCAAAGCGGAGCTGAAATAGCAGATATCGCGGATATTTCAATCTATGTTATGACCCAGGAGTATGGTGCGGCTACACAACTGGAAAAAATTAATATGCTTGATCTGGCAGATTTTGTCGTATTAAACAAATTTGAAAAAAAAGGCTCTTTGGATGCACTTCGCGATATTCGTAAACAGATGCAGCGTAACAGGGATGAATGGCACGTAAAACCTGAAAATATGCCTGTTTATCCAACAATTGCTGCTCAGTTTAATGATGAAGGTGTAAATCGTCTCTTTAAAGCGATTGTAGATAAGATAGGGGATAAACACGGGGTTCATTGGGAAACAAAAATATATACAAATCCTGAACCGGCAACAGATATTCAGACTCAGGCTATTATACCCGGACGACGGCAGCGTTATTTGTCAGAAATAACGGAAACACTACGTGACTATCATAAATGGGCCGATGAACAGGTTGATATAGCATCCAAACTGGAACAGGTAGAAGGTACTTTATATCAGCTTGAAAAATGGAATCCTGATGACAGAAATAAAATTGAACCTCGTCTGACGGAGATGAAGAATTACTGGACGGATAAACTCGATTCACGATCAAAAAGTATTCTGAATGGATGGGATAAACTGTTTGAAAAATACAGAAAGAATGAATTAGAGGTACAGATCCGGGATAAAACATTCAAAAATGAACTTTTTAGAAAATCGTTAAGCGGTACTAAAATACCAAGAATTGCATTACCCAAAACAAAACATGCCGGTGAAAGGCTCCGTTTTGCCCTGAAAGAGAATCTGCCGGGTTATTTTCCTTATACGGCAGGTGTATTTCCGCTAAAGCGTGAAGGTGAAGATCCGACACGTATGTTTGCAGGTGAGGGGACACCGGAGAGAACCAATAAACGATTTCATTACGTAAGTGAGGGGATGCCGGCGGCAAGACTCTCCACTGCTTTTGATTCTGTAACCCTCTATGGCGAAGATCCTGCCATACGCCCTGACATCTATGGTAAAATCGGTAATTCAGGAGTGAGTATATGCACACTTGATGACATGAAAAAGCTCTATTCCGGTTTTGAACTTACAGCCTCAACAACATCGGTTTCCATGACAATCAATGGCCCGGCTCCAATGATTCTGGCCATGTTTCTGAACACAGCTATTGATCAGGAAGTGGAACGGTATCTGAAAGAACAGGGACAATGGGGCCAGGCGGAAAAGAAATTGCGGAATTATTTTAAATCAAAAGGTGCCAGCCAGCCCGAATACATGAATGAGCTTCCACCGACCAATAAAGGGTTTGGGCTTGGGCTTCTTGGTGTTTCCGGTGATAAACTTGTAGATTCTGAGACGTATGAAAAAATCAAATCCAATGCGATCCGGGTTGTTCGGGGAACCGTTCAGGCTGATATCCTGAAGGAGGACCAGGCTCAAAATACCTGTATTTTTTCTACAGAATTTGCTCTGAAAATGATGGGGGATGTACAGCAGTATTTTACTGAAAATAATGTCAGAAATTACTATTCGGTTTCCATTTCCGGATATCATATAGCCGAGGCTGGCGCGAATCCGATTACACAGGCAGCTTTTACTCTTGCCAACGGATTCACCTATGTGGAATACTACCTCTCACGAGGACTGAAAATTAATGATTTTGCTCATAATCTCTCTTTCTTTTTCAGTAACGGCTTAGATCCGGAATATGCAGTCATCGGAAGGGTAGCCCGTCGTATCTGGGCTGTTGCCATGAAAAACAGATATGGTGCTAACGAACGATCGCAAAAACTAAAATATCACATTCAGACAAGCGGCCGTTCGCTGCATGCCCAGGAAATCCAGTTTAATGATATTCGTACAACACTTCAGGCACTGCTTGCCATTTATGATAATTGTAATTCATTGCATACCAATGCTTACGATGAAGCAATCACAACTCCAACTGAAGAATCGGTGAGGCGTGCACTTGCCATTCAGTTAATTATTAACAAGGAAATGGGAACTGCCAAAAATGAAAATATAAACCAGGGTAGTTATTTTATTGAGGAGCTCACCGATCTGGTTGAAGAGGCTATTTTAATGGAATTTGACAGTCTGACTGAGCGTGGCGGTGTACTCGGTGCAATGGAAAATATGTACCAGAGAGGGAAAATACAGGATGAAAGTATTTACTATGAATCAATGAAGCATTCCGGTGAACTGCCCATCATTGGGGTCAATACATTTAAAAGTGATGGTGATAATGAAGCGAGTAAAAAACCCGTTCAATTAATACGATCTACAGACGAAGAGAAAAAACAACAAATTCAAAATCTTGAACTATTTAAAAGAAGAAATGAATCAGATGCACAAATAGCTTTGGATAAGTTAAAAGAAACCGCCCGTAATGGCGGAAATATTTTTGAGGAACTGATGGAAACTGTAAAAGTGGCTTCACTTGGCCAAATATCGAAAGCACTTTATGAAATCGGGGGACAGTATCGCAGAAATATGTAGGTACGATGCGCTTTATTGAGAAGATCAACAAAATTCAGGAAACTGTGAACGTTTCTGTTTACGGTTCAAAACGTCATTAAATTAAATTCAAAACCAGTAATCATTTAATATAAACAGTGAAAGAATTTATACGTATAGCATCGGGCCAGGGTTTTTGGGGTGATTTACCCAATGCACCGATTAATCAGGTTAAAAAAGGAGAAATCGACTATCTCGTCATGGATTATCTTGCTGAAGTCACCATGTCGATCATGCAGAAGCAACGGCAAAAAAACCAGGACCACGGATATGCTTTGGACTTTGTCGGAGTAATTGAAGATACGCTGTACGAGATCAGTAATCATGGAGTAAAAGTAATATCGAATGCAGGTGGTGTTAATCCCATTGCCTGCAAGGATGCCATACTTGATATTGCAAGAAAAAAAGGTATTTCCGGCATAAAGATTGCTGTTGTAGATGGTGATGATATTTTACCTGATCTCGATAAAATCATTAGTACGGGCCATGCACTAAAGAATATGGAAACCGGGGAACCGATTGTCACGGTAAAAGATAACCTGCTGAGTGCAAATGTTTACTTTGGGAGCAAACCCGTTGTCGAAGCACTGCAAAGAGGGGCAGATATTATTATTACCGGCCGGGTTACGGACACAGGGTTAACTCTTGCACCGATGATTTACGAATTTGGATGGACATTCAGTGATTATGATAAAATGGCGGCAGGAACGATTGCGGGCCATATCATTGAATGCGGAGGACAGGTATCAGGAGGAAATTTTACGGACTGGGAAACGGTAGAAGATCTTGTTGAAATCGGATTTCCAATCATTGAGGCTTATCCGGATGGTTCTTTCTTTGTTACGAAACATGAAAATACGGGTGGCCTTGTTTCTGAAATGACCGTAAAAGAGCAGCTGATGTACGAGATTGGTGATCCGTCCGAATATATCACACCCGATGTAATTGCTGATTTTACTTCTGTTGAACTTGAAGGGGCCGGTAAAAACCGTGTCAAAGTATTTGGTATAAAAGGACGGCCGGAAACACCGACCTATAAAATTTCAGCAAGTTTTAATGATGGATATAAGATCTCATCTACGCTTGTTTACTGCTGGCCCGATGCAGCCCAAAAAGCATTGAAAGCCGGTGAAATATTAAAGAAAAGAGCAGATCACCTCGGCCTTGAATTCGACGACTTTCGCGTGGAATTAGTGGGTTTGAACGCCTGCAGTGAAGATCCGTCCGTTCTTGATAAAAATCTTGATCACCTGAATGAAGTTCAATTGCGGGTTTCGGCAAGGAGCCATTCAAAAGAAGACTTGAACAGATTTGGTAAAGAGATTGCTCCATTGATTCTGACCGGCCCTTCAGGGGTAACCGGCTTTGCCGGAGGCCGGCCAAGAGCAAGTGATGTAGTTGCTTACTGGCCAGCCCTTCTCGACAAAAAGGTGGCAAGGCCGAGAGTCAATTTATATGAATTATAAGTTTTCTACCTTCAAAATTCTTATCATTCAGTTGCTGTCCGGCCCGGTTTACAGGGGTGCCGGAACCGGCTGAATGATTCCCCGGTAAATATCACAGCTTAATTTAAATCGCTCTAACTAACAGATTACATCAATTATGATAATTGGCATCATTGGAGCAGGAATTTCCGGCCTGACAGCCGGCAGATTACTTGCGCGTGCGGGACACGAAGTAACCATCATCGAGAAAAGCAGAGGCTATGGCGGACGCATGGCCACACGTTATGCAGATAAAGAAAAGCGAACGAAGTTCGATCACGGGTTGCCCTGGTTTCAGGCCGAATCGCCTGAATTTCAGGCTTTTGTTGCCGAATTGATCGAAAAAAATATTGTAAAACTTTGGGGTGATAATTTTGCATACTACGTTGACGGCAATATCTTCAAAAGCAGTCCTGCAAATGAAAATATCGCCCGTTTTACGGCACGAAACGGGATGAATTCCATAGGCCAATATCTTGGCCGCTGGGTCGATGTTAAACTGAACACAAAAGCAGGAGGATTGACCTGTATCGGAGCTGGAAGAAAAAAAAAGCACACCTGGATGATTAATCTGACCAGCGCAGCAACATTTGAAGCCGATGCTGTAATTATTGCCACACCGGCACCTCAGGCTTACGGCATTTTGCAATCAACAATTGATGAAACTGATACGCTAAAAATGGTTAGGGTATTGGACGAAGTTAAATACGATTCCGCGTTTTCTCTTTTGGCCGGGTATGGTAAGCGTACAATTCCGGACTGGGACGGAATTGTTTGTAAAAATGAGGATATAAAATTCATATCCAATGAGGCATCAAAACGTGATCATAAACAAGAGTGTTCGTTAGTGATACATTCAACTTCCGCTTTTGCAAAAAAACATAAAGATGCTGATCATGAAAGAGTTACTGTGGAACTTTTACAGAAAGCTGCCGACATTGCAGGTGCATGGGTGTCTGCCCCTGAATGGAATCAATTACATTTTTGGAGATACAACAGAACGTTAAATCCTCTTTCCGGTTCCTATCTTGAACTTGAATCACCGGAAACACCTCTGGCTTTGATCGGAGACTATTTTGCCGGAAATACTGTTGATCATGCATACAGTTCGGGATATAAACTCGCGAGTAGTTGGGTTGAAAAATATCAAAACAAGTGAATTCCAGGCTGAATAATTAGGTTTGTTTAGAAAAATAGCGTGAAAGATCTCAACCGTCTTAATAAATTTTTATTCAGGTATAAAGGTACCATAGCCCTTGGTGCGCTGTTTCTTACGGTTTCCAATTTTTTTCTGATATGGATTCCGGTTTTAATCCGGGATACGATGGACAGAGTTGAAATCCTGGCGAAAAATGTTGATGCCGATTTCGACTCTTTATGGAATGTTCTTTTTTCGGGTGAATCAGGCAGTATTCTTGCATATAATTCTCTCTTGTTAATCGGTACGGTTGCATTGTATGGCATTTTGTTATTTGCTACCCGACAGACACTCATAGTAAGTTCAAGAAAAATAGAATTCGATATTCGAAATCTTATACTTGACAAATTGCTGACACTTCCGCAAAAGTTCTATGTTTCCAATAAATCGGGTGAAATTTATGTAAAGGCAACTGAAGATGTCTCCAGAGTTCGTGAGTACTTTGGCCCTGTACTTATGTACACAGTCAATACCTTGACCCGGGCCGGTTTCATTATTACAATGATGCTTATTGTAAATCCGAAATTAACTTTTTGGGCTCTTATTCCTCTACCTTTTCTGTCGGTTTTTGCATACTGGGTTAGCGGTTTTATAAATAAGTATCAAACAATTATACAGGAACAATATTCGAATATTGCGGGAAGGGCACAGGAAGCATTTAGCAGTATTCGCCTGATTAAAGCTTTCAACCGGGAAGATTATGAACAGAAACATTTTGAAAAGGAAAGTGAATCTTACAGGGTAAAGAAACTTCGTCTGGATATGGTTGAATCGATGTTTCACCCAACTTTAAATTTACTGATTGGCACTGCGGTTCTGATCGTTATCTGGCAGGGAGGCAAGATGGTCATTGATGGGCTGATTACTATTGGAAATATTGCTGAATTTGTAATTTATGTTGCTTACCTCACCTGGCCGGTAGCTTCTTTGGGTTATACTGTAAACCGTTTTCAGAAGTCACTTGCATCGTGGCATCGAATTGTTGAACTGCTGGATCATCCTGTAGATATTAAAGACGAAAAGCCTGAACTACTTATTGATAAGGAAATGGAGGGACAAATTGAATTCAGAAATACCGGTTTTAAATATCCCGGAAGTGAAGAATTTGCTATTGAGGGTATAACACTGACCATTGAAGCAGGCAGCAATGTTGCAATCGTCGGAAGAACCGGGGCAGGAAAAACAACCCTTGTTCAGCTGATTCCGAGATTGTTCGATTCGGATACCGGAAATATTTTGATTGATGGTGTGGACATAAAGTTGTGGAAACTGGATTCGCTTCGATCCCAAATCGGATATATTCCCCAGGAAACTTTCCTCTTTTCAACAACATTAGATGAAAATATTGCCTTCGGAGTTGAAAATGCAACCCAACATGAAATTGAAGAAGCTGCGAAAAATTCAGAAATTCTCGATAATATTTTGGAATTTGAGAAAAAATTTAAGACTATGGTAGGTGAGCGTGGTATAACATTGTCTGGCGGTCAGAAACAACGTACAGCAATTGCAAGAGCTCTGATAAAAAAACCAAAAATATTAATATTGGATGACTCTCTGAGTGCTGTTGACACAAATACAGAAAATCGTATATTGCAAAATTTAAATAAAATCTACGGTTCTGTTACAACAATTTTGATAAGCCATCGTATATCTACAGTAAAAAATGCAGATAAAATTTACTATCTGGAAGAAGGAAAAATCGTAGAATCGGGTTCGCATGACAAATTAATCGAAAGAAAAGGACGTTATGCGTCAATGTACAAAAAACAACTTATAGAACAAGAATTAGCAGAAATATAAACAATAACATAACTGGCAATTTTTGTCTGACCGGCAAAAATCCTGATTTAACTTAGCGGGAGAAAATAAAAATGATCATAGTACCATTAGGTGTCGCTTCTGCCACACCAACAGCAACACGTCATTTATCATCTGTAGCCCTCTGGCGCGAGGGGAGTATTTACCTGTTCGATTGTGGTGAAAATACCCAGATGAGAATGTTACAAGCCGGATTAAAAAGGTCCAAAATCGAATATATTTTTATATCACATTTCGATGTTGACCACTATTCGGGCCTGATTGGCTTACTGTCTACATTACAACTTCAAAGAAGGGATGTTCCAATCACACTTGTTGGCCCCGAAGGCCTGAAGAAATATGTAGAATTCAATCTGAAGTTTGCCGGAATTGATCTCAATTATGAGGTTCGTTACAAAGAGGTAAAAGAAGATTTTGAAGAGGAACGGGTTGTTGATGAAGATGAATTTTATGTTGAGGCCAGGCCGTTAAAACATACTTCTTTTTGTATGGGATTCCGGTTTCAGGAAAAGGACAGGCCCGGTAAAGTGGATGCCGAAAAAGCAGAAAAAATGGGGATTACGGAAGATTCTCAATTTAAAGATCTGAAAGCGGGCAAAGATGTTACGCTTGATGATGGAACTGTGGTAGAATCAAGTGAAATTGTAGGCCATCCGAGGCCGGGAGACAGTTTTGCTTATGTTACTGATACAAGATACTGCCCAAACTCTGTAAAGCTGGCAATGAATACGAATATTCTCTACCATGAAGCTACTTTCAGTGAAGGGCTGCAGGATAAAGCAAAAGAGACCGGACACTCAACAGCATCTGATGCTGCAAGAGTTGCCACTGAATCTCAAACTAAATTGCTTGTTATATCCCATTTTTCAGCAAGATACACAAATCCGTTTGTGCTTCTTCGCGAAGCCAGAAAGGACTTTTTTCCAACCTGGCTTGCTACGGAACTAAGGCCGATTTATACCGATCCGGCTCATGAAAAAGGAATTGTTCAGGCCAGGGTTTACATCAAGGAAATTGATGAAAGTAAACAAAAAAGCAATTCGAAAGGCAAAAGAAGCAGCGATGATAAACAGAAACGATTTCGAAAGCGCAAGAGTTATAAATCTAAAAGTTCTGGTTCCGAAAAGCGAAAAAGTACTCGCAGAGACCAGGATGACAACAACAGAAGTAAACGGGATTATCAGAGCCGAAGAGATACTGACAGAAAAAAAGAACGCGACGATAACAACAACAATACAAAAAAACCTAAACATATTACACCGAGAACACCATTCGATGACTTTGATCGGTTTTAATTGTAATATTGTATTTTGAGTAAAAATAAAAAGTCCGGAGCCGTCGATTCAGATTTGATTCGGCGGCTTTATTTTTTCTTTAGACCATACAGATGGTGGGCGATACTTGCTGTATTGCTTACTCTTTCTGCTGCATTTCTTAGTACGGTCAGGCCCAAATTAACACAGGTAGCAGTTGATGATTATATTGCCGTTGGTGATGTTCCTGGCCTCTTCTACATTATTTTGTTATTGCTGGGTGCTCTGGTTGGAGAATTTATTATTCATGTATTTAATACCTATCTCACAAGATGGTTTGGCCAGGGTGTTTTATTCAGCCTGAGAAACACAGTTTTTAAAAAAATACAATCCCTTCACGTTCAGTTTTTTGATAAAAATCCTATTGGCAGGCTGATTA
>JBHJOO010000052.1:0-2602 GCA_050329675.1 Balneolaceae bacterium | reverse complement strand
ATAAACGTGGATATAGAGCTGGATCTGGATGATAAAACCGAAGATATACCGCTTATTGCCGAAGACTTCAGCCGGGTGATTTTGAATCTGTGTAATAATGCTTTTGATGCAATGCGGGAGAAGGCCCTCTCACCCAGCCCCTCTCACCCGGGGAGAGGGGTGCCCGAAGGGCGGGGTGAGGGCGAATACAACCCAAAACTCAAAGTTCGCACCAAACAGGATAACAACACCATCACCATCGAAATCGAAGACAACGGCCCCGGCATTCCCGATGAAATTAAAGACAAAGTGCTGCAGCCGTTTTTTACGACAAAAAAAGGAACCGACGGAACCGGCCTGGGACTATCCATCACCCATGATATTGTGAAAGCACATGGCGGAACTCTGAAAATAGACAGCTTAAAAAATGGTACAAAAATGTCTATTTTGTTCAATCATTCATAATTCATAATCATTTCAAATGATGGAAAATAACCTGCAAATCACAAATAAATTACAACAGCGGGAAGCTGAACTGGCTTTGATCAACAGTGTCCAGGAAGCGATGCTGGCAAATATGGATATGCAGGGAATTTATGATTTGGTAGGAGAAAAAATCAGAGAACTATTTGATGCCCAGGTTGTTTCTGTTGCCACTTTTGATCACGAAAACTCTATAGAACATTTTCAGTATAATTTCGAAAAAGGCAAAAGAATATATCCGGACTCCCGGAAAATGGACAACTTTCGCAAAAGACTTATAGAAACTAAAAATTTATTTCTGATCAACGAAAATTTTCCAGAACGTGCCGAAGAACTTAGTGGGAAAAAACCGGAAGCTCTTCCGGGAACAAAACTTCCGAAATCCGTATTGTTTGTGCCAATGGTCATTAGTGATACAGTCCGTGGTTACGTAAGCCTTCAGAATATCGACCGTGAACATGCCTTTAGCGATTCAGATGTTCGTCTGCTAAGCACGCTCACAAACAGTATGAGTATTGCTCTTGAAAACGCCCGCTTGTTCAACGAAACCGAACAGCGAAACGCCGAACTGGCCGTGATAAACAGCGTACAGGTGGGCCTGGTGGCCGAGATGGATATGCAGGGAATATATGACCTGGTGGGTGATCGCATTCGGGACCTGTTTGATTCGCAGGTTACTGCCATTTCCACTTTTGATCACGAAAACAATACGGAAGAATTTAAATATCTTTTTGAAGATGGCAAACGGTATTATCCAAAACCCCGCCCGATTGACAAGCTCCGCCAGCATCTGATTAAGTCCCAAAAGCTGATCTGGATTAATGAAAATGCTTCAGATGCGTTTACTTCAATCACCGGTGAAAAACTAACTTCAGTCCCGGGTACTAAAACAGCTAAATCAATGGTCTTTGTGCCGTTGATTATTGGCGAAACCGTGCGCGGATATGTAACACTGCAAAATATTGACCGTGAACATGCATTCACTGATTCGGATATCCGGCTATTGAGCACCCTTGCGAACAGTATGAGTGTAGCCCTCGAAAACGCCCGGCTTTTCAATGAAACAAATCGCCTGCTGGCTGTGACAGAACAACGAAATGCTGAGCTGGCCGTAATCAACAGCGTTCAGGATGGGCTGGTACGGGAAATGGATATGGCCGCTATCTACAACCTTGTTGGTGAAAAAATATGTGATGTACTCAATACTCAAACCATGATCATCCGGACATTTGATCATGACAAAAATTTGGAATTCTGGCATTATGCTATTGAAAATGGAGAAAGAATCGAGGTTAGTCCAAGGCCTGTATTATGGGCAAATAAAAAAATTATAGAAACGAAGCATCATTTGCTGATCAATGAAAACTGGCGGGAAATGGCTGAAGAGCATGGGGGAGCAGCCGTAACAAAAGGCCTTGTACCGAAATCTGCGGTTTTTGTGCCGATGATTGTGGGTGATGTGGTTGTTGGCTCTGTAAGCCTTCAAAATGTTCAGATAGAAAACGCCTTCAGCGAAAGTGATGTGCAGTTAATCTCCACTCTTACCAACAGTATGAGTGTGGCTATAGAAAATGCCCGCCTTTTCAACGAGACCAACCGCCTTCTTCAGGAAACCGAACAGCGTGCTTCCGAGATGCAAACCGTCAACAATATCAGCCGCGCAATGGTTTCGCAGCTTGAACTGGATAAACTTATTGAACTGGTTGGTGAACAGATGAAGGAAACCTTTAAAGCGGATATTGTTTATCTGGCCCTGCACGATGAAAAAAGCAATATGCTTCATTTTCCATATACATATGGTGAGACAATTGAATCGAGGCCATTTGGAAATAACATTACCGAAAAAATTATAAAAACCAAAGAGCCCCTTCTCGTTAACCATGAACTTGAAAAAACCTATGACCAGCTCAAACTTGAAAAAAAAGGCGATTGGGTGGAATCCTTTTTGGGTGTTCCCGTTTTGGCCGGACAAAAGTCTATTGGCGTAATCAGCGTACAAAGCAAAAACAAACAGACACGGTTTAATGAGTATGACCAGCGCCTGTTGACCACTATTGCAGCTAATGTAGGCATTGCCATGCAAAATGCAGAAGCCTACCATAACCTTCAAGAGGCATTATCCGAATTAAAAGCTACCCAG
>JBHJOO010000151.1:0-2846 GCA_050329675.1 Balneolaceae bacterium | reverse complement strand
CATGTTTAACATGAGTTCGAGACAAGAGCTAATCTTGTGTCGTGACCACTAAATTTATTTGCGCCTATAACACTGTTAACAGCAGGCCATCCCCCTAACCCCCTTCGAAGGGGGAGTTTGGACTGCCTTTTACTTATCTCGAACTCACGTTATTTAATAATCGTTCTGTCACTAAATGATTTTGTATCGGGTATTAGTAAGATTATTTGTGTTCATCGATCGTTTGTTTGTGAACTTCCACAATTTTCGATTGTGTGAATTCATTGCCATACATATCACGGGTCCATACCGTAATTCGATGGGCACCCGGCTTCAACACCTCCCCTAACCCGGCCTGCCAGATATGTGTCGTTTGTACAGGCTGTATCCATCCTGCAAACGTATCATCATACATTGCCCTCAGATTTTGGAAAAAAGGTGAAACTGCCAGATTAAGCCGTTTCATCTCCATCCAGTCACTGTTGTTAATCTGATATTTAACCTCATTATGCTCACTCCCGTTAAATATGTTTACAAGCAGTTTATGAATCATATTATCATACATGATTTCAGCCGGCGGTGATTCAATTCTCATTTGATATGACGGATCATGTCCGGCAGCCTTGTAAATTTCACTGTACGTTATACCTTTAAAATGAATGAAATGGTATCCGTTAGGTGTGCCGTCGCGCTGAGTGGCAGCTGGAATACCCTGTTTATCCGGCGGGCCGCCCCACCATGATCCGGATGCAGCAGAGGAAATAATTTGGTGTATTGGAGTTGGATTGTCTCTACCGAATTCACGGCCTAAAAAATTATGAAAATTGGTGTGCATGTGCCCGGAAAGAAAGAGAACATGATCAAACGGCTCAAGAAGCCGGATCAGTTCCCGGCGGTTGGCCGTATTCACAACATCAAGATCTTCAAGGCCTGGTGTGAAAAGAGGTATATGTGCTGAGAGTACGATTCTTTTTCCCGTATCAACGTGGGCCAGGTTCTGTTCAAGCCAGTTTATTTGCCGGTCATTGATATTGCCCCTGTACTGTGGCTGTCCTTCATCGTTATATCCCAAGTAATCGATATTATCGAGAATAATAAAATGTACATCACCGACATCGAATGAATAGTAGGATGGGCCATAATGCCGGTGAAAAGTTTCACGGGCATAATCGTTGCCGTCAGCGTCAAAATTCATATCATGATTGCCATACACATTAAATACCGGCCGGTCCAGCGTAGCCATCAGCCGGTTATATCGCTCAAAAAGAGCGAGATTATCATACATGATATCTCCGAGAACCAGTACCATCTCCGACCGGGTTTCAGCAAGCTCCGACACTATTTTATCCCTGTAAAACGAAAGTTCACGATCGTTACGCGGTTGCGGATCTCCAAATGTAATTACAGTAAATTCGTTTTTAGTTTCAGAGGGTTGAAATCCGAAATTCAGTGATTCAGGAAGCGGGCCGGTTGGTTCCACACCATCATATTCCAGATCAGGTGATCCGTCCGGGCGATGCACATAGTAAAATTGTGGAATATTCAGGTTATTTAAAGGAAAATTATATCCTGAAGGTTTTGTGGCAAAAACAATACCATTGCCATCTAATGGAAGCCGATAGCGGCCGTTCTCATCCGTTACTGTAACATCGATCTGGTTCGATACCATCACACCGGCTATACCCGGTTCTCCCGAATCCTGAACTCCGTTTCCATTGCGATCTTCAAAGACAATCCCCCTGGCAAACTGTTGAGCCTGCAGCGGTATATTGAAGCATGTAAATACAATTAGTAATATTGTTAACCGGGAAAATCGAATCATGGGGACTCATTTTTAAAGAATTCGTAAAAAGCGTACAGTGCAAGCAACCCGGTAAATAGAGCCGCTGCAACAATAGCTGAGTAACCTATAAAATTGTTCATCGTATCGGGAATAAGAGGAATTCCTCCATCAAGAGGCTTACCGCTTAACACGATATAGAAGCCAAAGCCCGACATGCCCGCACAGATGATGCCACCCAACAGAGATGAGATTTTATGCGGCTTTCGATTGTTACTTACAGATATTTTAAATGCCATAAATCCAATTGAAATTATTCAATCCTTCTTCATATTATTAATTTTTTACCCGAACCGGATAATCCGGCCGCTCATACTCTTTAGGCGGGTTATCTTCAAGCATTTGCAGGATCTCCTCAATTGCTCGTTCAAGCTGCGGATCAACACCCTGATTAACTTCAGACGGAAGCTGTTCCACTTCGATGTCAGGAGCCACACCTTCATTTTCAACGGCAAAGCCATCCTCTTCCGTCCAGAAGGCGAGATTGGGAGCCGTAATTGTTCCGCCATCCCGTAAAACAGGAAAGCCGAGAATGCCTACCAGTCCGCCCCAGGTGCGTTTACCGATGACAGGGCCAATTTCAAATTTTTTGAACATCCAGGGAAGCAGGTCGCCTCCGGAGCCGGCGGTTTCATCCGCGAGCATCACCTTTGGACCCAGAATTGCTCCCCGCGGACTGATCAGATCATTTCCATACCTGAAATTCCAGTGCGAAATATATTGTCGCCTTAAGAAATCAATATAATAATCGGCAATAAGCCCGCCTCCATTGTATCGTTCGTCAAGAATGAGAGCATCTTTATGTGATTGCGGATAGAAGTAGCGTTTAAACATTTCGTGTCCGGCCTGTGCCGTATTTGGAACATGTACATACGCCACCCGGCCATCTGTTCTTTCTCTGACATACTCCCGGTTACGCTCCACCCAATCCAGATAGCGAAGATTCACTTCACTTGAAACGGGAATTACCGTTACATCCCGGGCATTATTGCCTTCTGGATTATTGGCGACCGTAATTTTCACCTGT
>JBHJOO010000347.1:0-4797 GCA_050329675.1 Balneolaceae bacterium | reverse complement strand
TTGTTTTATTAAGTGCGTTCATTAAATCCATGGCGATGTTCGACTCATCGGGTTCTTTGATTATATCAAGTGCTGAAAGCCTGCTGAACCCTATTCCTGTAGCACCACGACACCAACTGCACATTTTGATTTTCTTTTGGTTCCGGAAATCGGGCCAGTTCAAATCATTCTCTCTGAATATAGACTGCTCAAAGGAAAATGCCTCCATGGTGGCATCATAAAACCGAAGCTCTCCTATTCTTTTATACAGTTGCTGAAGTGAATGGGCAATACCGCTGCTACCGTGTGCAAATCCGCTTTCAGGAATATACCTTTGAACAGCCCAGGCTTTACGCTTGGTTACCGGATCGGTCACCCGGCGTTCAAGTAAGTGGCTTCCACAGATCCGGGCTGTACGTAATGCCTGTTCACAACCCTTATCTGAAAGAGCTAATAACCCAGGTATCAAACCTGCGGTTCCTCTTATAATTTCCAAAAGATTATCTTTTTTGATGTGTGTGGCTGTAACAGATGCAGTGACATTTTCCGCATCTTTAACCATTGAGTATTCACCAATAAATTCACTTGTCCGCACAAGCGAATATAAAATACCACCGACTCCGGCAAGACCCAATCCCAACCGTTGAATTAAATTTTCTCTATACCCGGCATTCCCGAGATTTTTTTGAAGGCCTCTAAAACATTGTATTGAAGCTTTTTTAAATTTTCTGTCATTTGTTGCATTGTATAATGCTCCGAAAAACAGACCTTCCCCACATCTTCCATTAAAAATACCGCTATCATAAACAGGTTGTAAATTCAGATCAGCTCCACGTCCCCAAGTAATGCTTCCGTCATTCAGCCGGTCTGCTACTTTTAAGAGTTCATTTCCTATGGATTCAGCTTTTTTCAGTAATTTATTTTTTGAAGGGATATCAATCATGGTATCAGGCAGGCTTTATTTAAAATTTCAAATTTAATTTAGTAATTATGTACCCAACTCAAGCTGATTCCTGATCAAATCAAAGTAGCAGCCTTCTTTGGCAACAAGCTCTGCATGGGTTCCGGTTTCTTTTATACGGCCTTCCTCCAGCACCACGATCTGATCGGCGTTCTTCACGGTACTGAGCCTATGGGCTACCACTACGACCGTCTTGCCTTTATAAAAAGCGTTTAAATTTTCAACGATCATTTTCTCATTTTTGGCATCCAGAGAGCTGGTCGCCTCATCAAAGAAAAGATATTCGGGGTTTTTGTACACGGTTCTTGCAATCAGGATCCGCTGTTTTTCGCCGCCGCTAAACAGGGACCCGTCTTCTCCGATTTTGGTATTGAATCCGAGAGGCAGTGAGCTGATAAATTCATCCAGCTTCGCAATTTTTACGGCTTGCAGCAGTTTTTCCCGGTTGATATGATCCTCGCCGACGGCAATGTTTTTGGCGATCGTGTCGGAAAAGAAGAACCCGTCCTGCATCACCACCCCGCACCTCTCTCTCCAGAGTTTATTGCTCAGGTTTTCAAGATCAATACCTCCAATACGAAGCCTTCCGTCAGTCGGGTGATAAAATTTGAGAAGCAATTTAATAAGTGTGGTTTTACCGCTTCCACTCATCCCAACGATGGCCGTTACTTTGCCTTCCGGTATTTCAAGGTTAATATCCTGCAGCACCATTTTGGAAGTTTTGCCTCCATAGCGAAAGCTCAGATTCTCAATGGTGATCGTTTTGTCTTCTGGGAAAACATTCAGCTTGTCTATGTCCGGGTCTTCTACTTCCATATTATGAATTTCACCCAGCCTTTCCAGGCTGATTTTTGCATCCTGAAAAGCCTGGATAAATCCGATTAACTGATTGATCGGTGCATTTAATTGGCCGATGATGTATTGAACGGCCAGCATCATACCCAGAGTCATCTGTCCCTGGATCACGGCCATGGCTGCAAAAAAGGAGATCAGAATATTCTTCACTTCATTAATAAAAAAGCTTCCGGATGACTGGTATTGATCCAGTGCCAACCCTTGCGCACGCACCTTGAAAAGCCGGGCCTGGATTCGCTCCCACTCCCATCGCTTTTGTTTTTCACTGTTTGTTAATTTGATCTCCTGCATACCCCGGATAAGCTGAATGAGACTGCTCTGATTTTGAGAAAACTGGTTGAACTGTTTGTAATCGATTATTTTTCTCTTTTTCAAAAAAATCAGTATCCAGATGATATACAGAGTACTCCCGATGAGAAAAATGAAAAAGATTGTGATACTGTAATAGATCAAAACCAGACCGAAGATCAGGAAATTGAACATGGAAAAAAGTGTCGAGAGGGTGGTAGATGTGAGAAAACTTTCTACCCTGCGGTGATCGTTAATTCGTTGCAGCAAATCCCCGATCATTTTTGACTCGAAAAAACCGATGGGCAATTTTGTGAGTTTGGTCAGAAAATCCGAGATGATCGAAATGTTGATCCGGGTGCTGATGTGGAGCAAGATCCAGCTCCGGATAAATGACACGGCCGTCTGGCTGCCAAATAACATGAGCTGTGCGATCAGGATCAGATAAATAAACGGTACATTCTGGTTTTGGATGCCCACATCCACGATTGCCTGCGTCAGAAAGGGAAATATCAGTTGCAAAATACTTCCGAAAATCAGTCCCAATACAAGCTGGAACAGGAATTTCTTATATCTGAACAGGTAGGGCAGGTAAAACCTGATACTCGTTCGGTCTTCCTCAACGCCTTCAGAATCATGTTTATAGAACTCAGGCGTGGGTTCCAGGAGCAGGATCGTTCCGTTATCCGTTCCATTGTTCCGGGTACTTAGCCAGCCTCTTAGAAATTCTTCTCTTGTGTAGGTAATCAGTCCGGATGCAGGGTCTGAGACATATACGTTATCTTTCCTGATTTTATAGACAACGATAAAGTGATTTTGATTCCAGTGTGCAAGGCATGGCAAGGGTGCTTCTTCCGCAAGTTTGTCAAACGGCATTTGTGCCATTAGTGTATGAAACCCGATCGAATCTGCCGTATCGCTCAGATCGAGCAGGGATACTCCTTCCCTGTTTTGATGGGTTTTCTCTCTCAGGTACTGAAGGGAATAGTGCCTGCCATAGTGTTTGGAGATGATCCTCAAACACGTGGGACCGCAATCCATTGCATCGAGTTGTCGGTAGTGAGGAAAAACTGGCATGGAACTCAGGTAATTTTTTTTCGACGATCATATTTCGTATTGGACATTTCCTACCCCCCCACCCCCAGCAAATCTGTAAGAAATACTTTTTTTAGTCACATTACGTCCATCAGATTTTTCTATATCTGATTGCAGTTGTAAACCGGAAACCAGCCGGATTTTATGCAGGCATTTTTCCCGTATCAAGGGATCATTTCTGATATCTGTGGGAGAACACTTTAAATGATATCTGATGAAATTATATAACTTTTTTTCATCATTAAACCCGGCCTCCACGGCAACCGAATAGTTTTTATTAGCTGTGTGATATTGATTCTCAAGGCGTTTTATCAGATCGAACAGTTTTGTGAATGCTAAAACTTTATGGGGCGTCATATAAAACGCATTTCTGAATTGTCTTGAGAAATCATTTCTCTTCATTCCCAACAGTGCAGCCCATTCCGATACCGTATGAACTTTCGATAAATGACGATTTAAATATAAAAACGCACGGTCTAATTCTTGCTTCTCTTCTCTATCATCAAGTGTCTTCATCCTGAATTCTCATTAGTTAGCAATAAATCTTGATAATCCGACTACGGTCAATTAAGCTAATATTTTAGTAAAGAGGTAAGAATCCCGTTTTATTTTATAAAAATGTTATAATTAATATTCGCAGAATTTCCAGCTCAATGGTTTACTGCCTTCTTTCTGGGATTAAAGATAAACGGTCTGGCAGGGGTCTTCTTTTTTCAACTAAAAGACTGTTCAAATTCAAGAGTTAAATTACGGACAGAAATTAAGGAGTCATATTTGGGAGTCGAATTAAGTACTCGAATTAAGTACACAAATTCGGG
The DNA here is from genome assembly GCA_050329675.1 of Balneolaceae bacterium. GTDB lineage: Bacteria > Bacteroidota > Rhodothermia > Balneolales > Balneolaceae > CAYVBJ01. The sequence continues at coordinate 801 of JBHJOO010000347.1, read as the reverse complement.
AGTCAAATTATGTACAACTTTTGGTTGCGCCTGTGGAATGGAAGCGTTTTTTTACAATCAAGCCTTTGCCGTCCGCAGAAACAACTGTTGAATGATTGACAGTGTGGTTTCTGGGTGCAGCATGCATCAGTAATAAAAAATCATTCCGATGCCAGTAAACGAAAACCCTCAATTGTACAGCGACGAGGTTCAGGAAATCCTGGGCCGGATGCCCAACCGGATCATCCGTTGGGGTATAGCCGCAATGACAGCGGCGGTACTGGTTATGTTGAGTGCAAGCTGGTTTGTGAAATACCCGGAGATTCTTTCCGGGCCGGTGACGCTGACCTCCCACACCCCGCCGGTGGATATTGTAAGCCGCTCCATGGGCCGCGTGCATTTGCTGGCCGATGACGGCGCCCGGGTCAGAGAAAAGGATCTGCTGGGTTACATCGGCAGTTCCTCGGATTACGGGGATATGATGAGAATGGCAGAGGCTGTCAGCCGGATTTCCTTTGACGCAGACAAGGAGCAGGTAAGATCCCGGTTGTCACACGTTCAACAACTCCCGGCTCTTTCGCTGGGAGAGGTTCAGCCCGCATACGAAAATTTTCTCGGCCAGGCCCGTTCCCTTTTGCTGTTTTACGAGCTGGATGCTCACCGGAAACAAATCGTCCGGCTCCGGGAGAAAATGGCCACCTACCGGGAGCTGAACCACAGGCTGAATGAACAGAAAGAGCTGCTTGGCAAAGAACTGGCGTTCACCCAAATGGTTTTTTTGTCGGACTCCTCCCTGCGATCCCGGGAATTTATTTCCGAGCG
>JBHJOO010000027.1:0-2007 GCA_050329675.1 Balneolaceae bacterium | reverse complement strand
CCTGCCGGGTTCCCCGGAAAGGCAGACAGCGATTTTTGTTTCTTTCTCCCCGGTCTGCACCAGAAATGCTACATCCGTTTTTTGATCATTATCGAAATCGCCGGTAGTGACAAGCGGGTTCTTTCCTTCCCGTGTCACACCCTCCATTACGTCCGGGCCGACGGCTGGAAAACTCCAGCCCGGCAATTCCCTGTCTAACAGGAATGCGCAATTCCCTGGCGCTACCGCTACGGCCCGGGCAGACAGAAGCGCCAGTATTATTAACGCCGGAATGCCCTGTTTCATGACCAGACTCAACGGCGAGCAATCAGGTTGCTGGTGGCTCATTTTGAAAAAATGGAAAATCCATATAGTAGCCCTGCGAGCAGCATATAAGAAAGTATAATGATAAAAGAGGCCCGGATCTCAACGAACATCAGCTCGAGATTCAGAATATCATCTAAAAAATCCGTCGCAATAGCGGAAACGAAAACAATGACTCCGAACATGGAGGCCAATAGCATAAAACCCGACATAATTCGCATCCTGGATCTTTTCGGAACACCGATCAGCAATCCGGCAATACAGGCTGCAAGTATCAGAGAGCCCTCCCAACGAACCGGATGAAACGCGAATACTGCCAATATCACAGCCCCAAGAAAAAATGCCGTGATCATTGCGAGAGATGCAATCGTCTTACGAATTTCTGTGTTCATGCGTGAACGCTCTGACAGATGATCTGACATGCTTCATGAGGTCACCGGCCCAATAGATCCGGGGACAGTATACTTATTTATCATGTTCCGGAATCGAATCAGGTATACTGTTCTCGCAATTCCTTATTCAATTAAAAGCGTATCCCTGTCAGGCGCTCCTTCGGTGTGTAAAGTATTTCCACACATCAACAAAATCGAACACCAGCGAGATCGCGATTGAAACAGCCAGGACAACCAGGTAGTTTTGGAACCCATTCTCAACGCCGGGAATCCGCATCAGAATGTACACGAGCAGCGGAACCCAGAGGATGTGGCCCAGGCCCAGCACTTTTTCAAATCCGAATCGCGAATACAGGGCCATCATCAGCATGGCGGAAACCATGAAGATAACAAAGATGGCTTTTGCTAACGGTTCATGCCAGAAACCCACACTCGCCACATTGATAACCATCAGATAAAACACCCAGATGGATATCCATACCGGTTGTTGCATCAATTCAACAAAGAATTTAAACGGGTTTCTCATAGATATTGACTCCTGATGTCCGGGTTTTCCGGCGGCAATGGAGCGCAGCGGATTGCCGACCGCGTGTAGCTATTGTTATGCGGTAATTCGGGGACAGTATACTTATTTAACGTGAAAGGGAAATACTCCCAATTCACCAAATTCATAATGTACCCGACCACCATTACTGCTCATCCTGTACCGGTAATCTGATTTCCGGTACGGAGCGCGTGTGCTGTTCCGGTGGAATCCGCTGACTCTGTGGCCGGGGTTGCCATGTCATGGCGCTCATTTCGGCCTGATCCACGGCTGTGCCAAATCCCGGCAGGTGACCGATTCGTTCCGAAATCCATATATGGATGCCGGGTCAAGCCATGCATGACGAAACAGCCGGAATTGCGCAGCATTTTCAAAAAAGTCTTGTGAAATATGATATTTTCCGAATTACTGAAATCCGCAGGATGGTCTGATACCAGGGCCTCCCGCCGTTTTACTGACGAATCTGTCACTTTTTTGTGGAGGATTTAATATGATTGGCAACGAATCGGCTGACCGTCGCAAGTTTACCTCTGTCAGGCTTTTTGCGATCCTGTTATTCGCTGCTTTGATGCTGCCGGGCATGGTTTATCCGGAACAAGCGGTTCCTGTTCAACAACCACCTCCTCCAAAATTACATGATCTTGGCGACGGTGTGTATGTATTCGAATATCTATACTCAAACAGCCCGTTTGTTGTTACGGACGATGGTGTTCTGGTGATGGATACGTACAACGAGTTTTACGCCCGGGCGCTGAAGCAACAAATTTC
>JBHJOO010000126.1:0-7833 GCA_050329675.1 Balneolaceae bacterium | reverse complement strand
AATCCTGTGTAAGATATTCTTTACCATAAACCGATATTGAATTTTCAGCCATATCCGTTTTTACGAATCCGGGTGCAATTGAAAAAGCAGTTATACCATATTTACCCACACTTCGGTATATACTTTTTGTAAATGCCACCATTCCTGCTTTTGAAGCTGCATAAGCCGCATACTCGCCGGTATCACCTCGGTATGCAGCCCGGGATGCAATGTTTATAATGATGCCTTCAACATTATTTTTGATCCAGTAACTTAATGCCCATTTTGATAAGACCGAAGATGCTCGTAGATTAACCTGCATCGTCCGGTCCCATACATCTAACCACTTTGTGTCATCCTCAGTTAAATCTGAATCTTCAAACACAGCAGCATTGTTTACCAATACCTCTGGCGAATTATCATTATCAAATAGTGGTTTCAGAATATTTATAGCTGCTTGGTCATTTTCCAAATCACAGATGATTTCAGTAAAAGCCGGATTTTCTTTCAGATCTTCTCCAAATGGTGTTTTGCGGGCCGATCCAATAACCCCGTACCCTGAATCAAGCAATTTTTGGGCGATCGATAACCCAATTCCCCTTGACGCACCGGTGACAAGTATTTTTTTCTTTTTCATGAGTAAAAATTGGTTTGATTAATAAACTTGTGATATATATAAACGGTTTAATAAACTATCTTATGAATCGGAAATTTATCTGATAATTTTTGAGCATATTAAACATTTACGGAAAAAATTCTTTACTCTTAGAATCTTAAATTTTATGGGTTTTCCAAATTACCCTTTAAATTTTTACTTATAAAATGTAAATGATAACCCACTAATCATCTCTTAAAACGGCTTGCAAGTATTTTTTCGATATTTATCAATTCAAATCAGTATTCTGTCTGTCTTCCTTCTTCATTCATCTGCATTAGCCCAGACATCTTCGTCAGCTTCTGCCGCTGAAGATGAATCTCTCAGAACTGGAATTAAACAGGCAGTATTGCCTATTGTTGGATTTAACTCAAATTTCGGCCTTTCTGTCGGAGGTTTACTTCAGCGCTTCGATTATGGCGATGGTGATACAGCTCCCTTTGAAAATATGACGAAATATCGATTCATATTTTCCACGAAAAACCGGTTTATCTTAAAATTTGACTGGGAAATTATTGATAATTTTGGCCCGGATACCCGCAGCCTGTTCATTTTTGAGGGCTTACGATTTAATGAGGGTTCCTTTTTTGGAATTGGTAATGAAACGCCATTTTCAAGAAGCCGGTTTGATCAAAATCTTTTTTTCTACCAGGTGAGGAAAACCCTTGTTCAATATACCGGCAGAAAAAAATTAGCTTCATTAAGTAACAACGGATTCATCGATGGCTTTTTAATTGGTCAGGTATCGTTCTCAAAACCAAAAATTCTTGAAGAGGAATCTGAATTTTCACTCACGAGGCCTTTGGGCTTTAATGGCGGCTGGGTTAACTGGCTTGGATTTGGTTTTATTGCTGATTCAAGAAATAATGAATTTAATCCGACAAAGGGAATCTTTGCCCGGGCTCAGGCATCCTTATCCGATTCCTTTTTCCAAAGCGATTTCAACTTTGGGCTCTACAGCTTTGATTTTAGAAAATTTACACAGCTGTACCCTGATATTGTTCTTGCCCAGAGAATTAAACTGGATCATACAACAGGCAGCCCACCATTTTGGGAAAGGCCGTCTTTAGGGAGTGAAGAAGAATTAAGAGGTTTTGTTGATGATCGTTTTTTTGGTGATACTTCTATTGCCCATACCACCGAGATAAGAACATGGCTGATTGAATCAAAAATTTTCGGAGAAACAATTCGTCTTGGAGCTCAAGGGTTCTGGGATACCGGTCGTGTATTCTCGGAAAACGATTCCAATCGCTTTTTTAAGGAATGGAAACATTCCTATGGAGGAGGGATTGTATATTCACTGTTTACACCTGACTTTATCGGCAGAATTGATTTGGGCATCTCTGGTGAAATATCAAGACTCTATTTCAGTGCCGGATATGCTTTTTAGAATTTGGTGAAATCCCGACAGTAAAGGGTAAGAAAAAGGGCAAATAAATGTGTCTGCCGGGATCAGAATTTCAGAGGTCAGAATAGTGAAAAGTGAAAACGCCCCGAAAAACCGGGACTTCGAAAGGCACTCAGCAAAACTAAAAAGTAGAGCGAACAGAACCCAGAGGCATTCGGATAAATCTTACCCGTTTTTATCCCTGTAAACCGGCACGTTTGAACAGGCTTCTCCATACATTAATTTTTTTACATGCGGTATGATTAAATTGGTAGCGTGCATATAAATTTCAGGGGTAAGTTTTAATTTACTGCATCCTTTCAGCATCACATACCCGTCTTCATACTGACTCCAGTCAACTGCCTCGATTTTCTTTTTATAGATCTCTGTCTCGGCTTTTTGCCTGTTCCCATAAAGTATGTCAATTGCATAAGGTTTTGCATATTGGGTAACTAACATAAAAGCCCATGTCGGGATAATTGCATCTGTTGAACAATAGACAGTAAGATAACCGTTTTCATACCTCTGCCAGATATGCTCTTCCAATTTCTCACGGAAATCCTTCTCTTTAAGAATTAAACCCTGGAAAAGGAAATCTTTCAGATCCAGCTCAAAAAGGGTAAATCCGCTTACAACTTTTTCAAGATCAACCGTTTTGAGCTTTGACTGTTTTACTTTGTTAACCAATTCAGACATAAGTAAGAAAATATAAATTTAGAATGTACGCTAGTCCAATTGGCAGCTACAGCGAAAACGATTCACCGCAGGAACATGTACGAGTTGCATTGGGGTTATGGAAATGGAAGCCCTGTCCGGTTAAGCCATCCGAATAATCGAGCCGTGTGCCCGCCAGATAGAGAAAACTCCGCATGTCAATGATGAGCTTAATGCCCCTGTCCTCAAAGTATTTATCGTTCTCATCTTTTTCGTTGCCTTTATCGAATGACAAATCATACGTTAAACCGGAGCATCCACCGCTTACAACCGAAACACGAAGGGGAATATCATCACTCATTCCCTGATTGCGGCGTATTTCCTCAATTTGTTTAGCTGCTTTATCACTGATTGAAATCGACATTATATCACCTCTAATTTTATACCGATATAACCTGAATTTCAGGATCTATTCTTTTTACCATGCTTTCTATGGCATACAATGTTCCGGATGTAGCTGTTGGACAGGTACCACATGCTCCCTGATAGTGTATTTTCAACCTGTTTCCATCCAGCCCGAGTATTTTGAGGCCGCCGCCATCTGCAAGCAGATAGGGCCTTACCTGTTCATCCAGCAGTTTATTAATTTGCTGCAATCTTGGATCACTTGATTCCATGACCTCTTTTGCTGCATGTACTTCACTATCGTTTTCAAGATTCATTTGTGGCTTGGCCTCTCTGATGGGTGGTGCCAGTTTACGAAGCAAATCCGACCAAACTGCATTTCCGTCCTGTGTTACTGTCACATACCGGTCTACATAATAAACATTGATTACGTGATCTATAGCAAAAAGTGCCCCGGCAAGTTCATCGCCTTCTGCATCGGAACTGCTTTCATACGACTTGGTCACACCATTTGTCAATGGTTCACTCAAAACAAACCGCATTGCATCGGGGTTGGGCGTACGTTCTATTTCTTTAATCTTTGGCATAATTTTATAATTTAATTTTATCTTTTTTCTCTGTCTCTAAATTCAGTCACAAATCAAAAAACTCTTTTACATACTTCAGGCCATCAATAAACCGGTCAACATCATCTTTATTGTTATAAAACGAAAGAGACAGCCGTGCTGTTGCCGGAACATTAAATCGTTTTAGAATTGGCTGCGCACAATGATGTCCGGTTCGGATAGCAATTCCTTTTTTATCCAGAATTGTTCCCACATCATGAGCATGAATATCATCCAAATTAAATGAGACAACAGATGCACGATTTTCAGATTGCCCGATAATCCTCAAGCCATCAATTTGATGAAGCTGTTCAAGTGCATAGTCAACTAATTCAGCTTCACGGGCTGCAATTCGTTCCATACCTATTCCGTTCAGATAATCTACAGCTGTACCAAGCCCGATTCCTGCTGCAATCGGGGGAGTGCCGGCCTCAAACTTGAACGGAATTGTATTATAGGTAGTCTCTTCAAAAGTGACCTTATCAATCATATCGCCGCCCCCTCTGTATGGCGGCATCTCTTCCAGAAATTCATGCCGGCCGTATAAAATACCAAACCCTGTCGGGCCACACATTTTATGGGCTGAAAAAGCATAAAAATCACATCCGATTTCCTGAACATCTACTTTTTGATGCGGAATGGCTTGTGCCCCATCAATAAGTACTGCTGCATTGTAATCATGTGCAAGCCTGGTAATTTCTCTCACGGGATTCACCGTTCCAAGTGCATTTGAAACATGAACAACTGCAACCATCCTGGTTTTGGCACTGAGTATATTTTTATATTCATCCAAATCAAGTTCGCCATTATCCATGACCGGGATAACTTTGATTACTGCACCTGTTTCTTCTGCTATCATTTGCCAGGGGACAATATTAGCATGATGTTCCATGGTGGAAAGGATAATCTCATCACCTTTTGAAAACCTCGTTCTCCCAAAACTGTTTGCGACGAGGTTGATTGAATCTGTGGTGCCGGTTGTATAAACTATTTCATGCTCAGAACCCGCATTGATAAATTTTTGAACTTTTCTGCGTGTCAGTTCATACTCATCTGTAGCCTTTTGGCTCAGGGTATGAATACCCCGATGCACATTGGCATGCTCGGAGCGATGATACCGGTCAAGCCTGTCTGCCACAACATCGGGCATCTGACTGGATGCTGCATTATCAAGATAAACAAGCGGATGGCCGTTTACTGTTTGCTGCAATACAGGAAAATCCTGCCTGATTTGATCAAAATCAACGGAAGATTCTTCAGATGATATGGTTTTTACACGATGGGTCATGCGGTCACTTTTGAAACATTATTAGCTTCGGTGTACTTTTTAACTTCATCGATCAATAAGCGATGAACGGATTCCACTTCAATATTCTCAATCGTTTCAAGTGCAAAAGCATAAGTCAGAACCTCTTTGGCTTTCTGTTCAGTCATCCCTCGGCTTTGTAAATAAAACACTTCTTCAGGATCAAGCTGCCCGATCGTTGCACCGTGAGAACAAAGAACATCATCTGCAAATATTTCAAGCTGGGGTTTTGTATTTACTTTACCGTCGATTGATAATAGTAAGTTCCGGTTTTCCTGGAAAGAATCAATCTTTTGTGCATTACGCTGTACAAATATTTTTCCATTAAAAATGGAATGTGCACTGCCGTTAACCACTACTTTGTGCAGCTGATGGCTTTCGGCATGTGAAAAGCGATGATCGAGTGTAGAGTGAGTGTCTGCAATCTGATTACCATCAATCAATACAAGACCATCAACCGTAAATTTAACTTCTTCATCTTCCATAATAACTTTTGGTTCATTTCTTGAAAGGCCTGCACCCAAAGTTATTGTGTAGGAATGATATTCAGCATGTTTTTCAAGGTAAGAAATCGGCCGGGACACATGAACAGCGTTCACACTGTCACGAACCAAGCGTATATGGTGCAGATGTGACCCTTCTTTCAGCTTAAACTCGCCAACAGGAATAGTCATATAGGTATTTCCGGCAAGCCCTATATGATCTTCCACGATAGTAGCATTGGCTCCTCTTTCGGCGATCACCAGAACCCGTGGCGTAGCAACAAATGGTTTATCAGAATTTGTATAAACATTCAGAATCTGTATGGGTGCACCCGCATCCACATCTTCGCCAATATGGATAAATGCTCCGTCGGTAAAATGAAGGCTGTTAAAAGGAACAAAAACATCTTCCGGATAATCGGCCAAAGTGTTCAGATATTTCCCGACAGTTTTGTCTTCAAGATTCTCGTAAAGATTTTGAATCGTTACGCCTTCCGGAATAGAATCAATAGATGAGTTTTCGCGGCTGAATTCACCGTTTATAAACACAATACGTGATTCTGATGATTCAGGAATAAAATATTCCGATAGATCACCGGCAGGTTCAATACCTGCTTCTTCAGGATGGGTAAAATCAGTTCTTGTGATTGGCTTCAGATCTGTAAACCGCCAGTCTTCATCCTTTCTTGTTGGGAATCGTACAATTTGTAATGTTCTGAATGCATCTTTACGGATCGATTTTAAGATTCCGGGTATGGATTCAAGTTTTTCATCTGCTAGTTTATGCAGAATGGATGTCTCAGCCACAGTTTCCATTATTTTGCCTCTCCGTTTACAGCTGCGTAAGACTCAAGCCATTCGTAACCTTGTTTCTCAAGTTCATAAGCAAGAGACTTATCGCCTGATTTAACGATTTTTCCATCTATCATTACGTGAACATAATCCGGTATAATATAGTCCAGAATTCGCTGATAGTGAGTTACCAATACTACAGCATCATTTTCGCCATGCAGTTGATTAATGCCATTTGCTACAATTTTTAAAGCATCAATATCCAGGCCCGAATCGGTTTCATCCAGGAATGAAAGCACCGGCTGCAGAACGGCCATTTGAAATATTTCATTTCTTTTCTTCTCACCTCCGGAAAAACCGGTATTTACGCTACGTGATAAAAAGGAGCGCGACATATCAACCAGCTCAAGTTTATCTTTGATATAATCGTCAAATTCAAGAGGGTCAAGTTCTTCTCTTCCGCGTGATTTTGCAATAGTGTTATAAGACTCCCGCAGAAGTGTGTTATTGGTAACTCCGGGAACTTCTACCGGATATTGAAAAGCAAGAAATATACCAAGATGTGCTCTTTCATCAGGATCAAGATCCAGAATACTTTCTCCGTTAAACAGAATATCTCCGCTTGTTACTTCATATTCCGGATGGCCTGCAACAATCTTTGACAATGTGCTTTTACCACTGCCATTCGGGCCCATAATGGCATGAATTTCGCCTTTATTTACGGTCAGGTTAACGCCTTTCAATATGGTGATGTCTTCACCTTCAACATTTACGTATAAATTTTTAATCTCTAACACAGTATTTAATTTATTTTGATTTTCGGTTAATCAGCCTACGCTGCCTTCAAGTTTGATATCAAGTAGTTTATTCGCTTCTACAGCAAATTCCATGGGCAGTTCTTTCAGAACTTCTTTACAGAACCCGTTTACAATGAGTGATATTGCGTCATCTTCGCTCAGGCCCCGCTGTTGCAGGTAAAAAATCTGATCTTCACCTACCCGCGAGGTGGTTGCTTCGTGTTCAATCTGCCCTGTGGGATTTGACGATTCAATATAGGGAAACGTATGTGCTCCACAGGTTTGACCAATTAACATGGAATCACACTGAGAATAGTTTCTTGCATTATCAGCTTTCTTGCTGATTTTTACTTCGCCCCGATAACTGTTATTGGACCGCCCGGCAGAAATGCCTTTTGATATGATCGTACTTTTGGTGTTTTTTCCAAGATGAATCATTTTTGTTCCGGTATCTGCCTGCTGCATTTTATTTGTTACTGCTACTGAGTAGAATTCCCCGACCGAATTATCCCCTTTTAGAATAACACTCGGATATTTCAAAGTAACAGCAGAACCGGTTTCGAGCTGTGTCCAGGAAATTTTTGAATTTTTACCTTTACAAATACCTCTTTTGGTAACAAAGTTAAAGATTCCCCCTTTCCCCTCTTCATCCCCCGAATACCAGTTTTGAATCGTTGAGTATTTAATTTCGGCATTATCTAGGGCTATCAATTCAACCACAGCGGCATGCAGCTGGTTTTTATCATACATCGGCGCGGTACAGCCTTCAAG
>JBHJOO010000133.1:0-2932 GCA_050329675.1 Balneolaceae bacterium | reverse complement strand
CGATCATCCGAATGTATACTAAAGCTGTGGCCACCCCTTAAGTAAACAAAGGGGAAAATCCCGGATTCAATGAACCTGTAATTTAAATCCAAAAACACCGGTATCAGTGCCAGCGGATCATTATATGGTGTAAATCCAACTCCGATTCCGGCCGATAACCGGGAAGTAAACCGGTATCCGTTTATGACAAAAGGCCGCAGCGTTGTATTACCATCGGCGGACAACGTCTCCAGTCCAATATGATTAAAATAGCCTGTACCCCGATTATTTTTCGACTGCGTTATCTCAACATTTGAAATCACTGTTCTTTCAATGCCATCGCCATAAGTTATTCCCGGCTGCGCAAACAAACTTGCCTGCAATACAAATACCATCCCGGCCAAAATTCCTGCAGCTTTCATCCCATCCCAAATTAATTATGATTTCATTTTACAACAACTCGAAGCACAACCAACAACCAACAACCAACAACTGACAACTGACAACTGACAACAAACAACCAACAACTAACACTTAATCCAAATGAAAAGCCTTCAACATCACTCACTCACCACCGGTATTGTGCTGAGATGTTTCAGGTTATAAATATCACTGTAGTCGTACTGGTTGATGCCGCTTTCGCCGGTAACCATCAGAACACCGTTGAATGGAATAACATCAAATGTCCGGATGTCCTTAATGTGATCAATCAGCTTGATATTTAAAGGGTCTGTTGCATCCATGATCTTAAGCCCGAATTCCCCTTCGCTGACAAATAGTTTCCCGTTATCGATTCCAAGTCCGTGCGGTTTGATCATCTCCTGGAAATTTACTCTTTTGGGCTGCAAAAGGTCACTCACATCAACCACCTCGAGCCGGTTAATACCGTTCGGGCAGCGTGTTCCCTCCCGAAGGGTTACAAAGGCGAAATCACCCTCCACAACCACGGGGTCACAAGCCGTTGAATGGCGGTATATTGACAGCTGTTGCGGCATTGAGGGATTGTTTATATTAAAAATATACATGGCTGTCTCGGAACCGATAAAGAGGTTTTGTTGATACGGGAAGATGGTTTCAATCGCCCAGCCTACATGCAGATTATTGGTTTTCGAAGGTGAGGATGAAGATATGTTGAACGTAATCAGGTTTGAATGATCCACGGCATAGAGGTGATCGCCGGTGATGGCAAACCTTGCCATCGACCCGCCCGTGCCTGACCCGCCGCCATCGGCTGCGAAGAAACTTTCTGTCCGGGCACCCGTACTCAGGACATTAAACCTGTTGGCCGGATGAAACCGGCAATCTTCCTCACATACTTCCGTGCGTTCAACTGCTTTCCAGTCTACCACAATACCCCTTGAAGGGTCAACAGTTTGAGTTGTAAATCCGGGAGGCCTGTTCGCCGTGACGTTGAATACGTCTTCAATCCGATCAATAAGCTCAGCCTGCTGCATATTGGTGATATCAAAAACAAGAAGGTCTTTTTGGGAATCGGCATAAAGTATATCGTCTTTAATGGCAATATCCTTGTTTGCCGGTATATTGATAAACCCGGTATTGACTGGTGCCGACGGATTTCTGTTGTCGATGATGTGAACACCCTTGTTGACTTCATTGATAAAAAGGAAACCGTTATAAAAATAGATTTTTCCCGGGTTAACAAGATCGCGCGACTCTTCAAGATCGACTGCACGCTGGAATTCAGCCATGCTCATGTAGACTGGCTCGAATTCGATCCATGTAATGGTCTGAACACTTGAGTCCTCACAGGATGCAAGGAGCAGCGGTACAAACAGAAAAATGACCAGGCCGGCAAGAAGTCGTTCAATTAACGTGCGGCGCTGAATGTGATAGGTGTTTTGGTTTTTCATGATGGTCTGGATTAGGTCAATAATTGTGAACTCCATCATAAGTACACCTGAATTTGCGGGTATGCCTATTGTGCGGGGAGATTTTTTTTGGAAAGTGGTTTGATAATCATCAAATGGGATAGAACTTGGACAAATGGGATACAATTTGGTATTGCAATTTTAATGTAACGGTTTTTTATTGAGGTAAGCTATTCATCAAAAAGTTTGATGAATTTATAAATACATAACTTAAACTCGTGAGGCGTAAAATGAAAAATGCCAAAGTAAACTTGTTGTCATTTTTATTGGCAGTGTTGTTAGCATCATTTACCGTATTTACAATTGATTCAACCGCTGAGTCAATTTCGGATGGTAATACATGTTTTACATGTGCTCCAAGTAGTAATACCTGCCTTGAATTTTGGATTATAAAAGCTCAGGGAAATGTAGTCGTCGGGCCCTGCGATGCTATCCTGAATAATTAATCCGATAGCTGAATCAAAGTACCTGCATATTGATTAAAAAAATGCAGGTACTTTATAATTATATAAATAAATACTTAGATATATGAAAATATTCATCAATATATCAATATATATACTAATTGTTATAATATTGCTTATTTCAATTATCTATATTATAACTGATGATGGTAAAAATAGTGAAACTTTCATTGAACATGATATCACGCATACCCGGGTATCTGAGCCGGACTACGAAAATTCCGGATTCTCACTGAACCTGATATGGAATGTTGCAAGCAGTGAACTGGCATTTCCCGGTTCGCTTTACCTGTATGAGGATAACCTCATTGTTCAGGATTTTAAATCGATCCGCCCTTTGCCGGTTCTCAAGACGGATGGAAGTTTTTCACATTACATTGGGAATTGGGGTAAAGGGCCTGGTGAATTTACCAGCGAAGGGCATACCGTTTTGGGGATCAGAAATGGAAATGTTCTCATCTATGACAGGGAAACAAGCCGATTACTTGCCTTTGATATTGAGACTGGAAACTTTGTAGCTGAGAAGCAGACAGAGCCAAAAACATTTCCCTATCTGCAGGGTGACAAGCTTGTAAGCAGAGCTGCAGTTCCGTTCGAGCA
>JBHJOO010000609.1:0-6773 GCA_050329675.1 Balneolaceae bacterium | reverse complement strand
TATTTTTAGCCCAGTTTATGGGCGATGATGAGCCGTTTAGCAATTTGAAATCGATCTGTAAGTGGGTGGCCGGCCTGGGCTACGAAGGCGTACAGATTCCTGCCTGGGATGCCCGCTGTATTGATCTGGAAAAACTGGCCGAAAGTAAAACCTATGCAGATGAGATCAAAGGAATTGTGAATGAAGCCGGCCTGCAAATAACTGAATTAGCTTCTCACCTGCAGGGTCAGCTTGTAGCCGTACACCCTGCTTATGACAAACTGTTTGATGGATTTGCACCCGATGAGTATCACAACAATCCTGATGCCCGTACGAAGTGGGCGGTAAATCAGTTAAAGCTTTGTGCCAAAGCCAGCCAAAACCTGGGTATCACAGAACATGGCACATTTTCCGGAGCTTTGCTATGGCAAACCGTGTATCCTTGGCCTCAGCGGCCGGCCGGACTGGTTGATACCGGATTTGAAGAGCTGGCCAAACGCTGGAAGCCGATTCTCGATGCTTTCGATGAAGCAGGTGTGGATGTTTGCTACGAACTGCATCCTGGTGAAGATCTTCATGATGGCATCACCTTCGAACGATTTCTGGAGGCAACCGGTAATCATTCACGTGCCAACATACTCTATGATCCCAGCCACTTTGTACTGCAGCAGCTTAATTACATCGATTTTATTGATATTTACCATGAACGTATCCGGATGTTTCATGTAAAGGACGCTGAGTTCAACCCAACGGGCCGTTCCGGTGTATATGGTGGTTACCAGGGCTGGGTTGATCGTCCCGGAAGATTCCGGTCGCTTGGTGACGGGCATGTTGATTTTAGTGCAATATTCAGTAAACTGGCACAATATGATTTCGAAGGTTGGCCGGTACTCGAGTGGGAGTGCTGCCTGAAGCACCCCGAAGACGGTGCCGCTGAGGGCGCTCCGTTCATCGCCGATCACATCATCCGTAAAACCGAAAAGGCCTTTGACGATTTTGCCGGTACCGGTGCCAATGAAAAACTGAACAGGCAGATTTTGGGGATTGGTTAATGAATCATGCCAACCAATCATTCATCGGTACCTTGTCCGGCCTTTGACGGATGACTCATACGATTATTTTCCTTAGTTCAACCCCAACAGTTTTATTCATTTGCCATTGTTTTTAATTGTTATAATGGGGAGCAGATTCTATTCTATAAACAGGGAGCAGCATAGCTGCGGGCGATCTTGTAACCCGGGGAATTCATCCCCGGGAAAAGGAGCAGCAAACCATCGTAAGTGCCACAGGTACGATCGGTATCGACCGGGCGATGTCCTTGCCTGCCATTCTATCGTCCGTACCTACGGTACTTTCGGATCGGTGGGCCTGCTCATAACCCGGAATGAATTCCGGGGCTACAACATCGGTCAACCGCCTACCGGCGGTTCATGGGAACGGGATATCTAAACCTAACGGCGGCAAAAAATCGAACTCATAAATTTATAAACGATGATTTGTATGTGCCGCTGATAAACTATTCATAACAACCTGATGAATGAAAAATTCTGACAGGTAATTTAGTCATCATTTTTTTAAAAAATTTTATGATCGTAGAAACTACATCACTATTTTGCAAAACTTGAGCTAACATTGACTATCATGAAATGAGTAAGATTAAATATCCACAGAAATTCTTTGAACACTATCGAAATGAATCAGGGATAAATGGATTGTATTTTTTTTCATGGCCAATGGTGGTAGCAGGTCCATGGCCGGGATAGACGGTTGTTTCATCTGGCAGGGTGTACAATTTTTCCCTGATAGATTTTGCAAGCAGATCAAAATCTCCTTTGTATAAATCTGTTCTTCCTATACTTTCCCTGAACAGTGCATCACCTGCAATTAAAAGCGAATTCTCCCGGTTGTAGAGAGAAACATGATCGGGTGAGTGGCCCGGAGTGTAGAACACATCCCATACAAAGGGGCCGATTTTAAAATTCTTTTGCTCGTCAAGAGGTTCCGGGATAAAATTGAATCCTCCTGTTTGTATTCCAAACATGGCCGATTGCTGTGAATAATTTTTCCACAAATATAAATCCGAGTGGTTCAGATATACGGGACAGTCGAAAGAATTGAGTATCTGGCTCAGGCCCAGCACATGATCAACATGTGCATGAGTGAGCATAACGGCAATAAGCCCGGAATCACGTTCCCCAAGCTTTTTTTTAAACATCTGAAATTCACTGGTGCTTGAAAAACCCGGATCAATCAGGAGAGATTTATCTTGAATTGTAACCAGGTAGGTATTTTCTGCGAACGGGCCTACTGTAAAAGTATCTATCAACATTTTAAAAAAATAAAAAAAAGATGCAGCCTGATAAAACTGCATCCTCTTTATAATTTCTGATTCAATAACTTTAACTTTTTTTATACCGTTTATTAAAGCGATCAATCTGTCCCGCTTTCTTACTCAGACTTTGATTCTTAGTGTAAAAGGGATGATTTTTTGAATCCACTTCACTTTTGTAAACACCATCTTTTGGATTCATTGTACTGCGTGTTTTAATCTCGGTGCCATCACTTAACAGTACTGTAATTTCTTTGTATTCGGGATGAATTCCTTTTTTCATAATTCTATATAAATTTTTTCTTAGAGATTTTGAAGATAAGAGATTACATGCCTTATTGCAATCAGTAGTCTCAATTCCAGATGTCATCATCTTCAAAATCACCCATATTGCCAAGCATACTGCCAAGCATATCACTAAAAACACGGGTATCGTCCAGATCTTCTTTACCAAGTTTGGAATTTTGATGTAACCCTTCCAAAACCAAATCCATCCACAGAGTCAATTCCATTTTATCCGGTTTTACATGTTTTTTTACCATTTCTTCCAATCCGTCTACACTCATCAATCTCTTTTTATACTCATTCTCCTCAATGGTATCCGGCAATTCCAGCGTATTCCCCGAAGCAAACCAGTTAATGATCTCTTCGAAAGGCCCCTCTTCGTCTTTTAATACTTCCTGCGGGTCGGGGAAATACTGTTTAAATACATTGGCAACAGCTTTTCCGATCAGGTGTTTTGCTACATTCAGTGCTCCTTCCTGCTCTCCTTCATATACCAGTTCAAGCTTGCCGGTAATTGCAGGGATTACATGGTATAAATCTGCAATTCTAATTCCCGACTCCTCATCTCCGGTTATCATACATCTGCGCTCCGCAGAAGAAATGATCTGTTCCAGAGCCGTTATAGTCATTCTTGTGGAAACACCACTTTTTTGATCCACATATTCACTACCCCTTGCCTCAAAGGCAATATGTTCAAGTATCTCCCGGTATACATCCGGCACATAAATTTTAATCTTGCCGTTTCTCTTCAACCAGGCTTCCTGCGAAGTAATGGTTTTGCCAATTTCAAGATTCCTGGGATAATGGGTCAGAATTTGTGCATCGATTCTGTCCTTTAGAGGGGTAATGATGCTTCCCCTGTTGGTGTAGTCTTCAGGATTTGCAGAATAAGCCATAGCAACATCAAGCGGTATCCTCACATTGAAACCACGAATCTGTATATCGCGCTCCTGCATAATATTCAGCAGTGCCACCTGTATGCGTGGCTGCAGGTCAGGCAGTTCATTGATTACAAAAATTCCCCTGTTGGTTCTTGGAATCAATCCAAAATTGATCACATTTTCATTGGCAAGCGACAGGCGTTCGGATGCAGCTTTAATCGGGTCCAGATCACCTATAAGGTCAGCCACGGTTGTGTCGGGAGTTGCAAGCTTTTCACCATATCTCGAATCTCTGTGGAGCCAGGTCAGCGGCGTATCATCGTTCATATCCCTGATTTTTTCCCGTGCAAAACGCGAAAGCGGATCAAGTGGATCATCGTTGATCTCGGACCCATCAACAACGGGGATAAATTCATCCAGAAAATTCACAAGCATTCTTAAAATTCTCGTTTTTGCCTGACCTCTTAAACCAAGCAGAATGATATCATGTTTTGCCAAAATTGAATTTACAAGCTGCGGGATTACAGTTTTATCATAACCCAGTATTCCCGGAAAAAGATCTTCTCCCTTGTGAAGTTTTCGAATCAGGTTTCTGCGCATCTCTTCTTTCACGGATTCGGATGACCATCCGGATTCTTTTAAATCGCCAAGCGTTTTGATTTTTGTATGCATCATTTCTTTATTCATCTTTTTTCTGAAATAAATTTTTCTTTTTGAAGAACACCGGTCAGTGCTTTTGCTTTTAAAATAGTTTCATCCCATTCATTCGATGGAATCGAATCGCTTGTAATGGCACCGCCAACGGAATAATAAAGTGAGTTTTCCACAATAATTGCTGTTCGTATAACCACATTAAAATCAAAATCATTGTCTGGTGTAAAATACCCGATAGCACCTGAATAAATACCGCGCTTATAATTTTCAAGTTCATCTATGGCTTTCATCACACTTATTTTCGGTGCACCTGTCATTGAACCCATGGGAAAACAATTGCGAATAATTTCAACAGGATCCAGGCTTGGCAATGCCGTTGACTGAATCGTTGAAATTAGCTGATGAAGGGTTTCAAAACTCTGTACCTCAAACAGATTTGTAACCCGTACACTTCCTTCAACGGAAACTTTCGACAAATCATGCCGGACGAGATCCACGATCATCAGATTTTCAGCAAGATTTTTTTCATTTCTTAACTCCTCACGGTTTAGGATATCGAGCTGAACATCATTATCCCTGGGTGCGGTTCCCTTGATTGGCTGAGTCATTAAATCCGATCCGTTTTTCTGTAAAAATCGTTCAGGTGACATTGAACAAATACGTACATTTTCAATTTCAAGATAAGCCCCAAACGGTACAGGCCCATTTTCTCTCATCTCTTTATACAAATCATACGGATTCCCTTCAAATTGTGCCTGAAGCTGGTGCGACAAGTTAATTTCATAGAAATCACCTTCCTGGATCCGATTCTGAGATTCTCTTATTTTTTGCTCATAAACCGGCCTTTCTACTGTTCCCCGAAAACTTGTCAACTTCCAGTTTCTATGAATATCGGCACCATTTGAAATATTTAAAACGGAATCCCTGTTGCCTTTAAGGACCGTAACTTTACTTTCTGTATGATCGATTTCAACCAGTACCTGTGGCTGCATCATGTACAAATCGGGAGCTGATACCGGGTCATCATTCAGGGAAGCAAGATCTACTATCCTGTTTTTTAAATCATAACCAAAATATCCAAACCACCATCCGGGATTTTCTCGTTGAATCCTGGAAAATACATCCCACGGATTTCCGCTTGATACACTTCTGACTCCCTGCGTTCTGATCTCATTCAAATTTTTCCATGAAATGAATTCAATTTCGGGGTCAGCAGCAAAATAAGACTTTCTTCCTGCCGGATGAGACCTGTCCTGCGATTCAAGAATAATAAAATTGTTATTCTCCCTTCTTTTTCTTCTCTTTTGGCGTGAAACCAGTAAATCAATAAGGTTCTTATAGTATATGCCGTTCATGCCACAAAAATAATGAATTTTATGATCTCTGTTAATCATATTTCGTTGACTAAAATTCCAATCTTATTTTAAACTGTCGCTGAACCTCTTTACATTTAAATACAATGGATATTATATACAAGATTTTAACGCGACCCCTTCTTTTTCGTTTTCCATCTGATACTATTCATGAACTAACCGTAAAATATGCCTCCAGGATATCCAATACCAGCATCCCGCTTAAGCTTCTCGAATCGATTTACGGATATCAGCATCCTTCTTTAAAGCAGGATATATGGGGACTTGAATTTAAAAACCCTGTTGGCCTTGCTGCCGGTTTTGACAAAAATGCAACGCTGGTTCATTTCATTAAACATCTTGGGTTCGGGTTTGCCGAGATTGGCAGCATTACAGCCAATCCGTCAGCCGGAAATCCAAAACCCAGAAGTTTCCGGCTTCCGGCAGATTCATCCATCATAAACAGAATGGGCCTGAATAATGACGGTGCCGCCACAATTGTAAAACGTCTTGCCAGATGCAATCCCGGAATTCCTGTAGGAGTGAATATAGCTAAAACTCATAATCCGCAAATCACAGGTATGGAAGCATTGGACGATTATCTTGAAAGCTATATGCTTGCCAAACAGGTTGCGAGTTATATCACATTAAACATTTCATGCCCAAATACTGAAGAGGGAAAAACATTTGAAGAACCGAAAGCACTCGAAAAATTACTAAAACATTTAAACGTTGGTAAAGATGCAAGTGAACCTCCCGTACTTGTAAAACTTTCCGTTGATCTTGACGATAAACAGTTAACTGAATTACTCGATGTTTGCAGAGCCTCTGCAATAAGCGGTTATGTTGCTACAAATACATCTGCAAACAGAGATGGTCTCACCACCTCTTCAAAAACAATCAACCAAATTGGAAAAGGCGGTTTAAGCGGTAAAGCCATTTCAAAACGAAGCACTGAAATCATCCAAATTATTTCCGAATATACAAAAAGAGAGAAAACGATTATCGGGGTTGGTGGTGTGTTTGATGCAAATGATGCCATTGAAAAATTAAAAGCAGGTGCCGATCTGCTGCAAATTTATACGGGGCTTGTTTATGAAGGCCCCTCAATCGTTAAACAAATCAACCGGGGCATTGTCCGTTACCTTGAAAAAAACAACAAAAAGCATATATATCAGATTTGACGATTGATTACAGACGCATTTTCAGAAACTCAGGCATGAGCAGTGATCACACCCCTGGCTAATCATAAAAGCCTGACGGCTTTAACTCAACTTCCGCAAAATCTTAAAA
>JBHJOO010000293.1:0-14411 GCA_050329675.1 Balneolaceae bacterium | reverse complement strand
TATCTAAACACCGGACATCTCAATTCGGAATTCTGAGTTAAATTTGAATTATTCTATCTTTTTCAGCTTGGTGATTTTGTGAAAGACCTTTTTTTATTCCGGTTTTTCTAATCCCATAGCATATTGAATGCCGCCCCACAAATGCTCCAGAAATAGTTCCTCTTCAAAAGATTCGGAAGTATGCCCAAGTGCCGTATAGAATGCACGTCCCCCATCATATTCGTGATACCAGGCAATCGGGTGGTTGCCGGGATGAGCGCTTCCCTCATAACTATTGGTATCAAGATACATCAGCACATGTACATCTTCGTTAAAATCCTGAAAGTTATACCACTCATCCTGCCTTTCCCACCGGTCGGGCAGCATTTTAGTTGCCGGATGATTTTTATCTGTTACTTCAATTACTGCACTGCGGACATTCGGATTATTCGGATGGCTGGCAAAATAGGCCCCGGCAAGTTTGTTATACCATGGCCAGCCGTATTCAGTATCAGTTGCAGAATGTATACCCACAAACCCGCCACCGGATTGAATGTATTGTTTAAAGGCACCCCTCTGATCATCGTTAAATACCGTTTCAGTAGTATTTAAAAATATTACAGAATCATAGCCCTCAAGATTTTCAACAGTAAAATGAGAAGCATCTTCGGTTATCGTAATTCCAAATTTATTTTCTGTTGCCAATTTTGTAAGGGCTATTTTTCCGGCTTCAATAGAATCGTGCCGCCAACCGCTTGTCTTCGAGAATACAAGTATATTATAGTTTTCCCCTTCTATACTCAATGTTAAATTTGTATCCGAATCCGAGCAGGCAATTAAAAAATTATACGAAATCACCATTAGCACAACTGTGAAGGGAGTCCTGGCAAGAGTTTGAAATGATGTCAATCTGATCATAATGGATTATAAAATTATTAATTGAATAATAGTACCACTCAATTTGATTTATATCTTTTTAATTTTCAAGAATTAATTTTTAGCAAATCAAAATTTTCCGCGTTTGTCTTTTAATGTTTTATACAACATCTCACGGGCCCGGAATATATGTGCTTTTACAGTCCCAAGGGGCAGGTCGAGCTGTTCGGAAATTTCATGGTAGCTTAATTCTTCCATATGCCGCATTTTGATCACTTCACGGTATTTTTTCGGAAGATCTTCTATTGCTGATTGAATGATATGCTTTCTCTCTTTTCGTATTACTTTCCGGTCTGTTTCAAAGTCTTCATCGGGTAACTGGATCTCCATCTCTCCGTCTTTTGATGGGACCGGATCATGAATGGATAACAAATCCAACTTTTTCTTTCTGAGATAATCGATGGTATGATTGGTTGCAATTCTGTAAATCCACGTAGAAAAAGCATAGCTGGTATTATATGATTCGAGATTATCAAATACCTTCATAAATACTTCCTGAACAAGATCTTCGACCTGCTCTTTTTCCCGGATCATCTTTCTGATATGAAAATGCAATGGTTCCCTGTACTTGTCTACAATCCTTGTGCATGCTTCACTATCTCTATTCACAGCTTTAGCTACAAGCTCATCATCTTCCAGGCTGCTTTCAGATGCATTTTCTCTTCCGGTATTTCTGTCACTTTTCACTGATACAATAATGTGAGATTGTTTTTATCGTTAATTCGAGCTCCGGCATACTAAATGTATAATTTAAAAAGATCAATTTTCCACTTAAAGATTTTCAAGAATAATGCCATGACGTAAACCACCGGTTGATACAGTGAATTGTTCCGCTTTGGCTAATTCAAGAAATGAATAAAGTATCAAGCATCCGGCCAGTATAATATCACTTCTTCCATTTAAAAAAGGTGCATATTTTTTTTCCATTTTGTCCGGTTTCGATATAGAAAACTCATCTATGAATTGTTTTATTTCAATTCTTTTTAGAATCATGCCATTGATGGCTTTCGCATCATATTTTGTAAGCCCTGCTTTTATTCCGGCTAAAGAGGTTGCTGTTCCGGCAATACTGATTATCCCGTATCCTTCAAGGGAAAAGTGTATTTCGGATAAGCATTTTTTAATCTCACTAACAGCTATTTCAATCTGTTTGTAACAGACAGGCCTGATTTGCAAAAACCGTTCTGTGTATCGAACAGATCCCATATCGAGGGAAACTGAGTCTTTAAATTCCCCAGTGGTTTTACCAGTAACAATCTCTGTGCTTCCACCGCCAATATCAATCATACAAACTTTTTGATTCAGATCTCTATTTTTAATCAGATGAACTGCCCCTTTGAATGAAAATTCAGCCTCCTCATTTCCTGTTAATACTCTTATATCTAACCCTGTCTCTTTTTTTACTTTATTGATAAATCTGTTTTTGTTGAAGGCATCCCGAACTGCACTTGTAGCGGTAACAACAGTTTTTTTCCAATCAGCATGGTGATTCATTATTATTTGCTGATACTCTTTCAAAACGTTAATTACCCTGTTGCAACTCTCGTCCGACAAACTTTTACTTTTATCAACTCCCTCTCCAAGTCGCGGAGCTCTTTGAATATCAGCCACAATTTTTAAATTATTTTGATCTGAAACATCGGCAATCAAAAGTAAAACAGTATTGGTACCTATATCAATAGCAGCCCTGCGCATCAATTTCCCCTCTTTTGCAGATGAAACAATATCCAATCACCTTCTGTATTAATATCTATGATTTTTAAACCTAATTCTTCTATTCTATTTATCATTAATGATTTATCGGTAATTAATATACCGGATAATAAAATATCGCCTTCTTCCATCACCGCATCAGATAATTTAGGAAGCATATTGATAAGTACATTGCGGTTAATATTTGCAAGTGCCATATCAAATTTTTGACCGGGGATAACTTCTTCACCACCTTCAATGATCGTCATTTTACCCGAAACATTATTAATCACGGAATTTTCAGTTGCATTCTTCTCACTCCACGGATCAATATCAAATGCAAATACATAATCTGCACCCAGCTTTATAGCTGCTATTCCCAGGATACCGGTGCCTGTTCCGGCATCCAATACGGTTTTATGATGCAGGTTTAATTCAGAAAGCTTCTTTAGCATCAGGCGGGTTGTTTCGTGGTAACCCGTGCCAAACGACATTTTAGGATCTATTTCGATAAGTAATTGTCCTTCAGGCGGCTCAGTGTTATTCCATGTTGGGCGCAAAAAAAAATTACCGATCTTCCGTGCTTCAATTCTGCTTTCCCACTCCTGATTCCAGTTTTTTTCCTCAATTTCATCAATCTCAAAGTCAGGCTGCACGGGATGAATCGACAGAATTTGTTCAAGAAATTCCCTGCTTACATCATTAAAATGTGCTTTATTAATATAAGCTTCCAGCCGGCCGTCAAATTGTTCAAAACCATAATAATCCATATCCAGGAGTTCGGCAATCAGCATTTCCTGATAGTGGTCAGGTATGTGTATCGTTATTCTGATATAGCTCACACCGGTATGCGGTTGTAAATCAGTTCGAGTAAAATATCACCTACAGCCTGCAGCGTATGCGTACTAATGATGTCCATATTATCCCGGTGTGTATGCCAGTATTCCGGAAATATCACTTCACCGTTGCCTCCCACACGATGATGAATAATGTTGATCATTGGAATTCCGGTTAATCTCTGTACAATTACATGATCATCCGAAATAGGAGCGCCTCTCTGATCCAAAAAAAGATCAGAGTGTCCTTTTTCTGCAGCAATTTTCCATATTTCATTAACAAGGCTGGGGGCATACTGCATTGAATAACCTTCTTTCGGGAACACTGCATTTTTGCCGCCAACCATATCAAGCAAAATCCCAAACCGGGGGTTATAACCGGGAACCGGTGGATTATTTCCCCAATGGCGTGAGCCCAGAAAATAAAACTCAAGATCCGATGGTTTACCATAATCTTCACCATCAAAGAAGATAAGATCTACTCCAAGTACTGGCGGATTATCTCTGAAAATACGGGCCAGTTCCAGCAGCACACCCACTCCGCTGCCTCCATCGTCAGCACCTAAAATAGGTGAATCCGGATCTATCGGATCTTTTTCAGCCATAGGCCTTGAGTCCCAGTGAGCCGCAAGAACAATTCTGTCTGAATATTGTGTTCCGAATGCCGCTATGATATTGTACAATTGCAGTGTATCACCATAGACAACATTTTCAAAATTCTGTACAAATACATTTGATTGTCCGGCGTATTTTTGCAGTTTTTCTTTGATAAAGTTTTTTGCTGATTTATGAGCCTGTGTATTTGGAACTCTCGGGCCAAAATTTACCTGCCTTTCAATAAAGTAATTAGCACTGTCAGCCGAAAACTGTGGTACCTCTCTTCCCTGTTCCTGGAATTTAAATCCAGGTTTATCCTGTCCGCATGAAAAAACAAGAAATGTAATGATAACCCAAAATAAAGTTTTCCGGATGATTATCATTTAACTGTTATTTTTCAGAGCCTCAATCAAACGTCCGGCCTGTAATATGTTTTTCTCTTGAAAGGCATCCGCCATAAACTGAATACCAATCGGCAATCCATTGGAATGAATACCTGCAGGTACGCTTATGCCGCAAATACCGGCAAGATTGGCAGAAATAGTATACACATCATTCAAATACATCTGAACCGGATCATCCAGTTTTTCTCCAAGTTTAAATGCGGTTGTTGGTGCTGTGGGAGAGACAATTACATCTACCTTACTGAATGCTTCATCAAAATCCTGCTTTATGAGCCTTCTTATCTTTTGAGCCTTAGCATAATAGGCATCATAGTAGCCTGCACTCAGAACATAGGTTCCGAGCATAATTCTCCTTTTCACTTCTGTACCAAACCCTTCAGTTCTTGACTTTTTATAGAGCCTCACCAGCGGTGAATCCACTTTTCCAAGTTCTTCAACCAGCTGTTCCTTATCCGCACCAACTGCAATTTTTATCTGTTTCTGAAGAGCTTTTTTTTCGAGTACCAGTTCTTCTTCCACTTTTTCAAAATCGGCCCGGTGTCCATACCGGATACCGTCGTAGCGGGCCAGGTTACTGGAAGCTTCAGCTGTGGCCAAAATATAGTATGTTGCAATTCCGTATTTCATATGAGGCAAATGAATCGGAACAAGTTCTGCATTTTTTTTCTCAAGTTCTTTCAGTTGGTCCTGAATGAGTGTACGGATTTCATCATCGAGCCCTTCACCAAAATACTCTTCCGGAACACCGATTTTTAGTTTATCAGGCACTGTTTTTATGGCGACATTGTAATCAGGTACGGGAACATCTGCAGAGGAATTATCCATCGGGTCGGCTCCTGCTATTACTTGCAAAATAGCAGCGGTATCGGCTACACTATTGCCAAACGGGCCAATGCAATCAAAGGAAGATGCAAATGCGACAAGCCCGTATCGTGAAACCCTGCTGTAAGTAGGCTTAAGGCCAACAACTCCGCAATATGAAGCCGGCTGCCGGATAGACCCCCCTGTATCGGAACCCAGACTTGAATTGCACATGCCCGCTGCCAGTGCCGCTGCACTACCCCCGCTTGACCCTCCGGGAACACAATCTGTGTCATGTGGATTTCTTGCAGGGCCATAAGCAGAGTTTTCTGTTGATGAACCCATAGCAAATTCATCCATGTTAATTCGCCCCAGAAGAATGGCATCTTCATTTTTCAATTTGCGGATAACGGTTGCATCATATACACTTTCAAAATTTTTAAGCATATTTGATGCACAAGAGGCGATTTTACCTTTTTCACAAATAACATCCTTAACACCGATCACGGCACCTGCCAGTGATCCGGCAGAATCTGATTCTATCTTTTTTTGAATCCTTTCAGCATCAGCTTTCGCAGACTCTGAATCAATCGTGATGAATGCATTAATTGTTTTATTTTTTTTTGAAATTGTTTTTAAAAAATTTTCTACAATTTCAGGCAGTGTAGTACTTCCCGACTGTAATTGCTCCTTTGTGGAGAGCAGATCATTCATAAATTAATCGTATTAATTCCTTTCAGATTCTGTTTCTTTATTTTCTTTTTTATCATCGAACCGGGTTGATTCTGATATTTCTTCCTTGCCGCGATCAATTTCACGCTTAATATCATCTGATGCTTTTCGGAATTCTTTAATGCCCTGGCCTAAACCGCGGGCAAGATCAGGAATCCTTTTAGCGCCAAACAAAAGTAAAATGGCAAGAAATATCAAAACATATTCAAATCCGCCTATGCTTCCCATATAATAAAAATTGAATTTTTTGGTTAAGTGAACATGTTTAGTGAACATGCTTTAGCAAATAAGATAAAAAAATATTTTGTCACCTTAAGAAGATCATTTAAAAATAATTTCTAAAAATGTTCATTAAAACTTGCATTTGTCGTAAAGTTGTGTTTATTAGCAGTCGAAATAAATATTTAATAAAAAACATTCAAAATAAAATACTATGATTTGGACAGTAGAATTAGCTGCAGCGCTCGATGAAGCTCCTTTTCCAGCAACAAGAGAAGAATTGATCGAATGGGCTGAAAGAAACGGATTACCTCAACAGGTAATCGACAATCTCTATGAACTTGATGAAATTGAAGAGGGCGAAGATATGATATATGAAGGTATTGAAGATATCTGGCCTGATTATATTCGAAAGGAAGATTTTTTTCATGGAGAGGAAGACGAGGGATTTGATTACGATGACGTTTAAGCCTGACTTTTAATTATAATTAGGCTTATTTTAAATAACGGTTGTATGGAATCCATGCAACCGTTTTTCATATAATTCAGCTTCAGCGTGCATTCTAACAGGTTTTTATCTCTAATTATTTTATTGGCATCCGTGATAGTTGTTTCATTACCTGAAACAGGACTGCAGGCGCAGAACCGGAATACAGATGACAATCAAGAAGACACTGAAAAGGTGGTTCGTATCATCCGTTTTGCCGGTAATGATAATGTTCGCACTTCCACACTGCAAAACCTGATCAGAACATCCACCAATCGTGAATTTCTGGGGATACCAAGATTTACACCCTGGTACTATGTGTGGCAGCTTTTTGGAAGCATTGGTGAATCCCCCACCCTATTGGACCGTGAAATGGTTGCTAACGATATTGAGAGAATTAAACTCTTTTATCAAAATATAGGCTATTTTGAAACAACAGTTGACACCACCATTATCGAATACCGGAAAAACAGGGTTGAGGTTTCCTTTCTAATTAATGAAGGCCCGGCGTCAACAATTAGAACTGTTGCATTCACAGGTTTACCCGATTTTAATGACTCTTCCAAAATTCGCAGATTTTATAATGAAAGTAATTACCGCGGTACCGTAATTGATGATTCAACCTTCAGATATAATCAACAATATGATGCCGTAACTCTTCGTGCAGAGCAAACCCGTATTATTAATTTTCTCAAAAACAACGGGTATGCTTCCGTACAGCGTGATTCAGTAAAAGCCTTAATAAAACCTGATCCAGAGGATAGAACCAGGCTTGATGTATTATTTGCAATGAATCCGGGACGTATATTCTCGTTTGGCGATATGTATGTGAATATAGCCGGGCCACAGGGTGCAGCCCATTATGATATAGCCGACACAATAAGAAACAGTGACTACACCACGGCAGGCAAATCCATCTTTATACAAATTCAATCTGATGCTCAAACCAAACCTGAGCTGGTTACCAATCACCTGCGATTCAGGCCGGGTGATACTTTTAACCAGGCGGCTTACATTCAAAGTGTTAATGAGTATCAAAATCTTGGTATGTTATTTATAAACCGTTTTGGGCTCAGTGAAGACAGTTCCCTGCCGGATTATTCCAAAGAGGAAATTCCTGTCTATTTTGATTTTCAGACGCTCCCAAAACATTCTGTAAGAACGGAATTATTCGGTATGAGACGATTCGGTTTCGGTACAGGTGCCGGTTTAAACTATTCTAACAATAATGTATTCGGGGCAGCTGAAAACCTGACCATCGGAATAAATGCCAATTTTGAAGTCGTAACACCCAGCACATTAAGTGAAATTGTGGGGGATGACGACCGAAGAGTTCGAACCACCATATTCCGAACTTTTGAAGGAACAATCGATTACTCTGTACCGCGGTTAAATTTTCCCTTTGCGGCACTCCAGCAAAGCAATCTTTTTCAAAATGCGAGAACACGATATGCACTCACATACAGCCAATCAAACCAGTTATTTTTTGATATTAACTTTGATCTGCGTTTTAACCTGAGGTATGAGGTAACACATTCACCCCGATTTTCAAGTTTTCTTGATTTGCTGGAAATGGATATCGTTGATTCGGACCCATCATCCGAGTTCAGGCAAAACCTGATAAACGAATTTGGTGAAGGATCTTTTGAGCTCGAAAGAATTTTAGAAGATTTTCGGCCGCAATTTTCTTCAATTATTCGTTACACACTTAGAAGCTCCCGCACCAATATTATCAAAAGAAATTTTGGCCATTTCAGTGAATTTTCTATCTCCACTGGAGGTAATTTTCCTTATTTACTCGACCGTTTTGTATTTACTCCGGGCGAAATAAACGAAACAATTCCATCTCCTTTTGGCATCTCTTCAAATGCCCTGGCATACAGCCGGTTTGTAAAATTAACAGCTGATATACGCAGATATATACCATTTGCACCCAATTCAGTATTTGCCTACCGTTTTTTCGGTGGATTTGCCCAGCCCTATGGGCGCAGTTCTACAATTTCTCTGAACAGACGTTTTTTTGCAGGCGGAAGTAATGATATCCGCGGTTATGCGCCTTTCCGTTTGGGGCCTGGCGCGATTGCACCAGAAGATGTAACCATAAACGGAGGCGAAATCAAACTGGCTGCATTTACTGAAATTCGTCAGCGTTTTATACAAAATCTTTTGTCTGCCGAGTGGCAGGTAGCTTGGTTCACCGACGCCGGGAATATTTGGTATGGACCCAGAAACAGTTTCAGGGATGAAGAAAACAGGGATATTTTAAGAGAAGGTAAATTCTTTATTGATACTTTCTTCGAACAAATTCCGGTTTCGAGCGGCCTTGGTGTACGTCTCGACTGGGATTTTCTTGTTGCAAGAATCGATTTTGCATTCAGGATAAATGATTTACAACAGGGTTGGTTCAAGAACCGGAATGCATTTTTCAGCTTTGGAATTGGCCACTCGTTTTAAACAGCTCAAAGTATATTTAAAGAAAGTAAGTATATTCCTGAATATGCTTAGAAGTAACGGTTTTAGAAATATGCCTATTTTTTTGATATTAGTGGCATAAATATTTATTCAGTAAAGTAACTTTCCGCAATACATTTTATAGCTATGACAAATAAAGAGATCTTCAGTAAATTTAAAAACCAGTCAAAAATACTGCTGAAATCCAGATTTCTTCAAAAACTGACCATACTTGAAAGATATGAATTTCTTCAGCTCTGCCACAGAAGGAAGTATAAAGAAGGCGAATACATTTATTATCAAAATGACCCGGGTACCGGTATGTATTTTATCGAAGAAGGGCGCGTACAATTAAGTGTTGTCAACAATCTTGATGATCCTGATAAAGGAAGTGCTACCCACGAACTGGAACCACCTGAAAGTTTTGGAGCCATGTCTATTGGTTATGAACTTCGGCGGATGTCATCTGCCAAATGTATGACCGACTGCACGCTTCTCGGATTTTTTAAACCGGATTTCGAAACCCTTAAAAAAAGACATCCCGAAATTGCGATTAAATTTATTGAAACCATTTCCATGATTGCCATGATGCAGCTTGAACGGACCATGCGCAAGTTGTGTGAAACCGCCGACACGAAAACTGCGTTTAGCATTCAATTTGAATCTTACTACAGGATTAACCAGGAAGAACTTTAATGGTTTTAAATAAAGGTGATGTTGCCGAATTAAAAATCGAATCAGCCGCATTTAAAGGAAAAGGAGTTGCCAAAAAAAACGGGATAGCCGTATTTGTACCCAACACCGCACCGGGTGATGTAGTAAAGGCACGTATTATAAAAAAAAAGAAAAAATACCGGGAAGGGAAAGTACTTGAATACATTGAACTCTCTCCCAAGCGAATCAAACCAAAATGCCGTCATGCCCTGGTATGTGGCGGTTGTACCTGGCAGTTCCTGCCTTACAGTGAACAACTCATAATCAAAGAACAGCAGGTGCGGGATCATATTGAAAGGATTGCCGGTTTATCTGCTGATATTGTTCAGCCAATCATTGGCTGCGAGCAGCCATTTTATTACAGGAATAAAATGGAATACAGCTTTGGGCCGCGACGATGGCTAACTGATGAAGAAATACAAAGCGATCAATTTATAGATGATTCTGCCTTTGCAGCAGGCCTGCATGCTCCCGGCCGGTTCGATAAAATCCTGAATCTTCAGGAGTGCCACCTTCAACCGGAAACATCATACCAGCTACTCGATTTTGTGAGAAACTGGTGCATAGAACACAATCTGAAGCCTTTTGATACTCACAGCAACAGTGGCTTTATACGCCATCTTGTTATAAGGAATTCACATTATTCTGATGACCTCATGGTAAATCTTGTTACCTATCGCGAGGACAATGAGATCATGGTACAACTGGTACCGGCTTTATTGAATAAGTTTCCTGGCATCACAACTATTGTCAATAACATTAATGATCAGCCGAATCCAACTGCGATTGGCCGGTATGAAAAGGTGCTTTATGGCCCCGGAACGATCACAGATAAAATCGGTGATCACTCCTTCAAAATTCATGCGAATGCTTTTTTTCAAACGAACACCAGGCAAGCTGAAAAACTTTATTCGGTTGCAAAAAAATTTGCAGGATTGCAACCGGATGATATACTGTTCGACCTGTATTGCGGTGTGGGTACACTAACCCTGTTTACCGCAGATTCCGTACGCCTTGCAGTTGGAATAGAGCTGTCCGGCATTGCGGTTGAGAATGCCATCAGTAATGCTGCTGAAAATAATGTATCAAACACCAGGTTTATAACCGGCGACATGAAAGATACGTTTAATGATAAGCTATTGAGCAGATTCGGCAAACCCGACTGCATCATTACCGATCCGCCCCGCTCCGGCATGCATCCTGCAGTTGTTAAACAGTTAGCTGATCTTGCCGTGCCGAAGCTGGTGTATGTAAGTTGTAACCCTTCAACCATGGCACGCGACCTGAAGGAACTCTCAAACGTTTACGAAACAGAACATGTTCAGCCAGTTGATATGTTTCCGCAGACCTATCATATTGAAGCTGTTGCAGGACTGAGGAGACGCAAAACCACGCACAGCCAATAAACTTTAACCAATGAATAAAGAGGTCATTACAATCGGTGCCGGTTTGGGCGGGCTTGCCGCTTCCGCACTGCTTGCGACACTGGGATACAAAGTTACTCTTTTCGAAAAAAATGACTCTCCCGGCGGTAAAATGAATCAAATAAACGCGAACGGTTACCGGTTTGATACCGGGCCCAGTTTACTTACAATGCCGGAAGTGTTAGACACACTTTTTAAAACATGTGGAAAAAAAAGAGAAGACTACCTGCAGCTTGAACCTGTAACCCCACTTTGCAGGTATTTCTATCCGGATGGAATTATATTTGACAATTACCAGGATACAGATAAAACCATAGCATCATTTAAAAAATTTGCTCCGGGCGATCAGGACAACTACAGATCCTTTTTAAGATATGCTGCCCGGTTATATGATAAAACAGCCGGAGCATTTCTTCTAAATCCACTTTACGATACATCTGATTTGAAATTATTAAAATTTACCGATTTTTTCGAAATAGATGCTTTTTCGACTGTAGCTTCCAGGATTAACAGGCAATTCGATTCTCCATATCTGCGGCAATTTTTTAAACGGTTTACTACTTATAACGGATCTTCTCCCTTTCAGGCACCGGCAACGATGAATGTAATCTCACATGTCGAGATAAATATGGGCGGATTTTATGTAAAAGGCGGTCTCTATAAAATTGCACTTGCACTCGAAAAACTTGCACTCGAACAGGGTGTTGACATACACTATGGAAAATCAGTTCAAAAAATTAATTGTAACAGGAAAAGTGTAAAAAGTGTTCTTCTGGAAGACGGGAAAGAATATCAGGCCGATATTATCGTATCAAACAGTGATGCATCCGAAACCATTTTGAATTTGCTCGATGAAAAAAGTATCCCCAGGCTTTTGAAAAAAAAGCAGAAAAAACTCGAACCCTCCTGTTCCGGGTTTGTGCTGTTATTAGGAATAGAAAAAAAGTATGAGAATCTTGTGCACCATAACATTTTCTTTTCATCTGATTATAAGAGAGAGTTTGAAATGATCTTTAAAGAAAAGCAATTGCCTGATGATCCTACCATATATGTTGCAAACACCTCATATAGCGAACCCGGCCATGCCCCTGCCGGACATTCAAACTTATTTCTACTTGTAAATGCACCCTATCTGGCTGAAAGCCAGGATTGGGATTCGTATGCTGATAATTATCCTGATATTTTAATCCGGAAACTGGAAAAAGCAGGCCTGGCCGGTTTGAGAGATTCGATTCGCTGGTCAGGGATAATCACTCCTGAAGATTTTCAGAAAAAATACAGATCAAACAAAGGCAGTATATACGGAACCTCATCAAATTCAAGTCTCTCGGCATTTAACCGGCCCAAAAATAAAGTTTCGTTTATCAATGGACTTTACATGGTTGGCGGCAGCACGCATCCCGGTGGGGGAATACCCCTTGTCTTGTTATCGGCTTTTCATGCCACAGAACTGATTCGCAGATACGAATGAATATGGCAGGCACCCAGCCGTGACGATTCATCATAAACTGCCGGTTTTTGCCACGAGGACACGAGGTCACTAAGCAACACGAAGAATTCGTGCCATATCTATTTAAAATTATACTAAAAAATGTAAGTTGAACTGAGGCCAACCATACTTTTTGGACAGCCTCGGAAACTCCTTTAACAGCTTCGAACAATAAACTAATTTTCATATTATTCGAACTCAGGTTAAAAGCCATTCTTCCAGTTCTTTTATGATTTTCCTGCCTGGCTTGTGAAAAAAGATACCGGTATCCGCGCCCGGTCGGATTCCCCTCACAAAAAGGTAAAATACACCGCCAAAATGAACATCATAATGATAATCTGAAATCTTTTTTTCCAAATATTTGGAAAGTGCAAGCGTGTAGAAATGATACTGGATGTCATACATTTTATCCCTGATCTCCGAAGCCAGATTTTTATCATTATAATCCTCAAAAGAATCTCCAAGATAATTTGATTTATAATCTATGATATAGGCTTTATTATTCTGCCATACGATCAAGTCGATAAATCCTTTCATAAATGTTTTAACATCCTCGTTACTCACTTTTCCGCTGCTCTTTTCCCCGCGTATACAATTCAAAACAGCCCGGTCTTCAGGTTCACGGCTTTTTAACTGAAACTCCATCTCTGCAAGCTGATCATCTTCACCAAGCTTCATCAGATGAACCACTTCATCAACTGTAGCTTTTAATTTGGCAGTATTTACATCCTCAACCATTTGTAACAGGCTATTTTTCCATTTTAAATCAAACCGGTTCTGAATAAGAAGGCTTTCAATTGTTTCTTTCAGCCGGTTTTTGTCGATATCACCGAACGCTTGCGATTCAAATATGTGATGAATCACAGTACCGGCTGCAGCGCCTTTCGGGAAATTGAACAGGGTTGGATTTTGATAAGAATCAGTCGGTTCTTTGTGATATATATCCGTTGTCCACTCATCATAATCGGGCTTGTAGGCTGCCTCGCTTTCTGCAAACAGTAATGAGGAAAAACTGAACAGCCGTTTACCCGGTGTCAGATTCTGATTGCTTGAATATGTTTTCGCATTGAATTTCTTTATGCCCGATTCTACAGGAATTATTTCAGCTGTTTCATAGTCATTCAGAGTGGATATTTGAAACAGGCCGGGATGCTTGCCAGCCAATTCTTCAAGTATTTGCTGATAAAACGAAGGGGATAAATCACCTTCTCCGGTTTTTAAATTTTGTAACCCGCCAAAATACACTTGCAGCTTATCACGGCCGGCCAGAATGGCTCCAAGTCCGCTGTAACAGCTCTCCTGTGTCACACCCCAATACACATAGTTGGCATACCGGGCCCGGGTCACAGCCACATAACTCTTGCGAACATCCTCTGCTGTTTCCTCAAGCAGGGATTGGCGAAGTGCACGCCTCTTTTGCTCCGAATCAAAAAAAGTGAAATCAACAACACTCCTGTATCCATTTTTTTCGGTCTCGTGATAGAGCAAGGGAACTTTTTTATCAAACTGATTCGAACTCCACAAAAAAGGTGAAAATACGACCGGATAGCTCAATCCCTTGCTGTTGTGAATCGTTGATATTTTTACCAGGTTCGAATCACTTTCAAGCCGGATTTGATCATCATCTTTTTGTGTTTCCTGATCTCTGCG
>JBHJOO010000147.1:0-3125 GCA_050329675.1 Balneolaceae bacterium | reverse complement strand
ATTTCTTGTCTACTCAGTTTATTAAAATTTGAAGTGTCCATGTTTGTTTTTTTTTTAGTTTAAGACCATTTTTCCGATATGGAGTGGTATGGTCAAATTATAACCACTGTTTGATCATTCAAACATTCTTTCATAATGTTTTTAATTCCATTTACACTTTTGAACTTGTTGCTTCTGAATGCCTCATTACGCTTATCTCCTTGTCAACCATTAAATCAACCAGCCCGGGAATCATTGGAATCAAATCTTTGACCCTGTACTGCCCTGGAAGTTCATAACCGTTTATAAATGTTGTGGGTGTCTTTTTAATCCCAGCCTTCTTGATCCAGTCGTAGTGAGCTTGAATTGCGGGATCTGGTTTACCATTCGAACTGACTGTATTCTTCTTGTTTGGGCGAGAGGTCTTGAAAACTTTCAAATCCATGGTTTCATACCACTCCCGAATCAGTGATTGTTCACCAACTGTTTCACTGCCTGCGCCATTACTGTTCTCCAGCCAATAGCCAAGCAGGTAATTGCTGGTATGTCCGTTATCACCGCTTCTCAAAAAACGCAGCGTCACATTCACCTTTTCAGGATAAATGGATAACAGATACCATGCATTTTCAAGCTCGGTTTTACAGGGTTCGCAATAGAGATTCACGGCCATCATCACATTGACAGAAGCATCCGGCCTGCCGACTAAAAATTCATGTTTAAACGAAGAAAGATTTGTTTTTTTACCCTTTGTTAACAGATACTTAAAAATTTCCGGAGAATATTTGATTCGATTGGCTCCGGTTTCTTCTGCCACCGCCCGGTTTTTCTCCTGTATGATATATTTTAATATATATACTGCGGATCCGGTGACCGTAAAGATCAATATAGTGCTCAGTACGGTCGTTAAAGTAAGTGCACCGGGATCAATCATTCCATTGCCGGCCAGGAAAAATAAAATACCGGCCTGTAATACAAGGATTATACTCACAACCAGGCACAATCTGCACCACGTTTTAATGGTAACTGCCTGAAGCCAGATGGAATAGAAGACAATTGGAATAGATAGTGCGCTCAGATAAAACAGCGCAGTTAAGTAATTACCTCCCGCTGTTGAAGGGAGTAAAAAGAAACTAATCAACACCAGTTGTGCTACAAAGAAGATGAACCCTGCATCCGTAAACTTAATGCCAAAAAACTCGCCCTCTCTGGCACTTGTTACTTTACTACAGCCTGCCAGATTGCCGGCATTACAAAAAGTTTCAATTGCTTTGTAGGTAATTCCAAGATCTCTGGCAAACAGCAGGTAGCCGGTTATGACTCCCGCAGAAGATGTGACAAGTAAAAAAGCCAAAATCCAGGTAAACGAACCGAAAAGCGACAGCATTACTAATCCAATTGTTGAAGCTAATCCAGCAAAGACCATTCTCCTGAAGCGCCTCTCATCATTCAATGCTTCTTTATGGGCTTGGTCACGAATATTGTCCACAGGTTCTGCTTTTGCAAACACTCCGCTCCAATGCTTTAGCTTTTCCTTTTTATGATGCAGTTCCTTCTCATCTTTTACCAGCAGAAACTCTCCGCCATAAGTATCCAAATGCAATAAGCAGGGAAATGGCAGGGATTCCTTTCTTTTTGGATCTGTCCGTGCTACTGTAAAATGAATACCCAACCGCTCCATGACATCGGCAACACTTAAAAGTGACGGATAATCCGGATGTGATGCTATCAGTTTCTCACAATTCTTTTTTGACAGTGGTATATGCAGAAGGCTTACATATTCCGTTATTGTTTTTTCCACAAGAAAAAGCCGTTGAATTTAGGTTATTATAACAAGTTATACTGGTTTACTAACGGAATAAAAGAAATCTTAACGAATACCAATTCAATATTTTCTTCGGTTTTTTCTTCGGTTTTATTACCCATAGTCTCTCAGCTCTTTAGTTATTATTTCGCCATTCGCCTGGAGTAATCCCTTCCTTATTTTTAAATATCGTTGTAAATGTAGAGGCTCTTTCATATCCCACTGTAAAACCAATTTCACTTATACTGATTTTTTTTAGCTTTACCTCCGAAAGTAACAGCTTCGCCGCTTCAATCCGGTGGTGAGTCAAATAGCCGGCAGGTGTAAATCCTGTGTGGTGTTTAAAACGAAGTGAAAAATTATTTTGCCTGATTCTGCAAATCTTCCTCATGGTGTCAACCCGGCATTGTGTATAAAAAAGATGTTCATTGAAATACTCAATAGCACATCGAATATCAAATGACATTACCAAACTGAATTTGACAAGGTTTGATTCGTACCCAGTTAGAATTCTTTGAATAAATTTATGCTCAATTCCCATTGGATGATCTCCTTGAATTTTTTGATTAAAATGAATAGATGTAATCTTTTAAAAGGTTCTCTTTTACAGTTGGGTTGGTTGGTTGGTTGGTTGGTTAGATCTTCCATTCATACGACTCTCCGTGTTAAGGTTTAGTTCAGGTTTGCCTGATGAGAGAACTCAAATTAGATTACTCGTAATGATATATTTAATAAATTGATATAAAATAAAAAAAGCAAAAAAATATTTTCTTTATATGTGAAAAATTGCAGAGAACTTTAAATGTTACAACCTGTAATAGGGGGAGGGGGAATTGTACAATTATAAATGATAGTTTGCTTGGTATAAGACTTATCACCATAGTGGCAGTTTATGAATCTATCCGATCATCAAATGGTTTGACAGCCTTTTTTAAAATGAATTGCTCAAGCAGATTAATTAATAAAAGTTGTAATTCAGATAATCTGTTTGTAATAATGTCCTCTTCAAAATATTTCTTCATCAGCTCAAATATATCTCCAATTTTCAATGGCCGATTCAACAGATTTAATAATATGATATCCAATTCCTCTAAATCATACACCGAAAATCCTTTCTCAAATGCTTCAGGAACTATCAACGTAAACTTTTCTCCCTCTTCCAAAAAAAGAGAACTATAGTAAGGAACTCCCGGCTGTGTGTATCCACTCCACAAAGCTCCCCAGTTATATTTTGATGATATTATTGAAATTTCAGGACACTTCATTAGTGCCACTTTTTCTATATTTTTTCTATTTTTGAAAACTTTTGCATACCAATTTATAGAGTATAAATCTCTCCCATACA
>JBHJOO010000568.1:0-3144 GCA_050329675.1 Balneolaceae bacterium | reverse complement strand
TCATCAATACTTATGAATTTTCCACTTCGTTAAGTAAATTATTGATGTCATTTAATTCCATGATCCTATGATTACCAAGGAAAAAGTTAAAAAAGAGATTGACCGGCTGTCCGATACGGAATTGGAGAAAGTATACCTGTACCTCTCTTCTTTAAGAAAAACAAAGAAATCCCGGCCAAATATTCGTTCTTTAAAATTAAAAGGGAAGCTGGACGAACAGGATCTGCGATCTTTAGCATATGAGTAAGATTCTGGTTGATACCAATATTCTTGTTTATGGAATTGATGAGGAATCGTCATTTTTCAAGAGAGCTCGAAAGATATTGGAACAAGAGAAATATCAGCTTGTTACCACTTCTAAAAATTTGATAGAATTTCTTGCTGTTACTACCAAGTCATCAGGATATAATCTTGAAAATAATACTGCCTTGGAAATTATCGAAGAGATCATACAGGGTATTGAAATTGTGTATCCAACACAGTAGTCGATGGCTATTTTTCTCGATTTAATGAACCGGTATCAGCCCAAAGGATTGAACGTTCACGATTTTGAAATCATAAGTATCGGTTTGGCACATAGGATACACGAAGTAGCTACATTTAACACCAAAGATTTCAAATCTGTTAAAGAGATAACACTCGCAGGAATATAGGCACAGTGGTTAACAAGCGTTTCAACCGGATTTTGCCGCTCATTGTCTGAATTAAAGCCTGTGCTCTTGCAGAAATCACAAGTTTTGTTCACTTTATCTGCCAGTAATGGCAAAACCGGTTAAACGCCAGACCGTCAACATACCAGATTGAGTACACCCCTTACGAATTTGTACAAAGTTCGGTGGATGTTGCGTTGTCTTTTACAGAGATGAGCTTCATTCAGAAAAAACATAACAGGCTATATCTGATTTACAACCCGGATGATAGATAGTGAGTTTGGTGCGATTATCTTTTATATTCTCACTGAATCGACAGAACTAACAGATTTAATATGTCTACTATATTTACCAAAATTATTCGTGGAGACATTCCATCCTATAAAGTAGCTGAGGATGATCATTTTTTTGCGTTTTTAGATATCAACCCGATTGCTGAAGGGCATACACTCGTTGTTCCCAAAAAAGAAGTAGATTATTTTTTTGATTTAAAAGAGTCGCAAATTCACGGTATCATGAGATTTTCGAAAAAAATTGCCCGTGGCATCGATAAAACCCTCAAGCCACTTCGCACCGGTGTCATTATCCATGGCCTTGAAGTGCCCCACGCCCATGTGCACCTGGTGCCGCTGTATACTCATTCCCAAACAATGGCACTCGGCCATAAGGTTGATGTATCGAAAGAGCGGATGAAAGAGATCGCTGAAACCATTGCAGCCGTGGTGCATTTATGAGAATCCTGGTTCTGAACGGGCCCAACCTGAACCTGCTGGGAAAACGCAATCCGGAACAGTACGGCAGTGATGATCTTGAGTCACTGAACAGCTGGATTCAATCCTCATTCCCGGATCATCAGTTTACGTTTCTGCAAAGCAACCATGAAGGTGAATTGATCGACGCCATTCAGAACGCTGAGACTGAGAATTTTGATGGTATTGTTGCCAACTTCGGAGGCTACACCCACACCTCGGTTGCCATCCGCGATGCTCTCGAACCTGTAAAACTGCCAAAAGTGGAAGTTCACCTTTCCAATATTCATGCCCGTGAAAAATTCAGGGAAAAATCGATTACTGGAAGCGTAATGAACGGAATCATCACAGGTTTTGGGAAACATAGTTATCTTCTCGGGATAGAAGCGATACAGATGTTATCCAAAAAATAAAACCGGCCTGATTTGAAACTACTGCGGGAACTCCTTTCCGATTCATTGATCTACGGGATCAGCAGCGTCCTTGCACGGTTTATCAACTATCTTCTCGTTCCGTTTCATACCGATGTATTTAATCCGGCGCGCTACAGCATTGTAGGCCTGGTTTACGCTGCTATCGCTTTTCTGAATGTAATGTTCACCATGGGAATGGAATCGGCCTATCTTCGTTATGCCAAGAACAGGGACGAAGCGCCTCATATTTTTAAAACCCTGCAGCTCGGGTTACTCGGTGCAGCAACTCTCTTTACCCTGATTCTCTATTTCCTGATGCATTACCTGCTGCCCATATTTAATCTCGGGAGTGAAACGGAAGGCATCTACCTGATGATGCTTGGTATATTATGGTTTGATACGCTTTCGATTGTACCATTTGCAGAACTCAGGCTTGTCCGGCGCTCGTACCTGTTTGCAGTTTTACGAACCATACACGTGTTCATCAACCTGTTTTTGAATTTCTACCTGATTCTGAGCCTCGGTTTCGGGATCGAAGCTGTTTTTATCGCCAACCTCGCCGCTTCGGTTATCGTTACACTTGCCGTTTGGGCGGCCACCGGAAACCTGCTGCGGGGAAAATGGAGTTACCAATGGCTGAGCACTTCCTTCCGGTTTGGCTGGCCTTTCATACCTGCCGGAATCGGGTTTGTGATTAATGAAATGCTGGACCGGTTTTTCCTGAATGAGATGAACCCCGCAATTGCCGAACAAATTTACGGAATAGGTATCACCCCGGCAGATATTGTAGGGATATACAATGCCTGTTACAAACTGTCCGTTTTCATGCTTCTGCTGGTACAGATGTACCGGATGGCCTGGCAGCCATTTTTTATGCGGCATTCGGATGAAAAGCAGGCACCTGAAATTTTTGCAAAAGCATTTGGCTACTTTAATATTGCTGCAGCGTTTGCGTTTCTGTCGGTTTCCCTTTTCCGGGAGCAGATCGTAGCCATCAATATACCGGTATTGAATGCTTCTATTATCGGAGAAGCGTATTGGAGCGGGCTTGATATTGTGCCATATCTGCTTCTTGCCTACTGGTTTCACGGCTGGTACGTCAATTTTTCGGCTGGTATTTTTATCAAAGAGAAAACCCGTGTTCTTTATAAAATTACACTCATGGGTGCGCTCATTACGATTATTACAAATCTGCTGCTTATCCCTCTTCTGGGCATGACAGGCTCGGCCATCGCAACCCTGCTCAGCTATAGTACCATGGCCATCGTCCTGGGACTGTACAGCAGAAAGGTGATGGATGTACCGTACCGCTTCAAATCCGGTTTATTATTG
>JBHJOO010000617.1:0-3655 GCA_050329675.1 Balneolaceae bacterium | reverse complement strand
TCCTTTTTCTGTTCTACTTTTCAGATGATCTATAAACCAATTAATCCAGCCAGTGATGAATTACGTATACCGTTTTACATTTGTATTACTTTTTTCTTTCTTTTTTTTCATGGCCGCAGAAGCGCAGCAACAGGTTCATGTTTTTCAGGGTGCTGAAATTCTATCTGTAACAAGTGATCCGATACCTGATGGCATCATTGTTATAAAAAATGGAAAAATTGAGGCAATAGGGCCATCGGGTTCCGTTAGCATCCCCGCGAATTCAGAAGTATTTGATGTTAGCGGAAAGGTTATCATGCCCGGTCTTATCGATCCGCATTCACACATTGGCGAAGGCGATGGAGGTGACCGTTCGGCAGCTATGCATCCCGATGTCCGCATTATGGATACCATCGATCCGCGAAGCGACAGTTTTAAAAAAGCTCTTGCAGGCGGAATTACATCCGTGAATGTTATGCCCGGATCCGGTCACCTGATGAGTGGCCAAACCGTTTATCTTAAACTTCGGCCTGCCAATACGGTCGAAGAGATGCTGATTGTGGTGGATGAAGAAACCGGAATTTATGGTGGATTGAAAATGGCTAATGGAACCAACTCACTCCGCCAGCCGCCCTTTCCCGGAACACGTGCCAAATCGGCTGCGATGGTCCGTTCCCTTTATGTAAAAGCACAGGAATACCGGGACAAAATTGAAAGTGCAGAAGGTGATCCCGAAAAAATGCCCTCGCGTGACCTGCAGATGGAAACCCTGGTGGAAGTACTCGATGGGAAGCGAATTGTTCATAACCATACACACCGGCATGATGATATTTTGACAGCTATACGGCTTTCTAAAGAGTTTGGATACCGGATGGTGTTGCACCATGTAAGTGAAGGCTGGAAAGTAGCGGAAGAAATTGCCGAAGCCGGTGTTCCTGCTTCTATTATTGTACTCGATTCACCCGGAGGAAAACTGGAAGCAGCAGATCTTGCCTACAAAACTGCAGCCGTTATGGAAAAAGTCGGTGTTGATTTCGGTTATCATACCGATGACGGTATCACCGACTCCCGGCTTTTTCTGAGATCGGCAGCATTTGGCATCAGGGAAGGGCTGAGCAGACAAAAAGCTCTTGAATCACTGACAATAGCCAATGCCCGGATGATGGATATAGATGATCGGGCAGGGTCACTTGAACCGGGTAAAGATGCAGATTTTATTATACTCTCGGGTGATCCTTTCAGTGTCTACACAAAAGTGGAACAGACGTGGATTGAGGGTGAAAAAGTATGGGATTATTCAAATCCGGAAGACGCAAAATATGCCACCGGCGGATATGAAGTGTTCCGGGGCGGCGGTTATGGACATCATGATCATGAGGGAGGACGATAATGAACTTTTTTAAATTTTTTACCGGATTATTTCTCGCGCTTTTACTCTTAACACTAAAGGGTAATGCACAAATTGCCGTAAAAGGCAAAACCGTTCATATCGTCAGCGGCGAGGCAATCACAAATGGTGTGGTATTGATCAAAGATGGAAAAATCGAGCGTG
This sequence comes from Balneolaceae bacterium, assembly GCA_050329675.1. Taxonomy (GTDB): domain Bacteria; phylum Bacteroidota; class Rhodothermia; order Balneolales; family Balneolaceae; genus CAYVBJ01. Next base: position 2,124 of record JBHJOO010000617.1, on the reverse strand, counting down.
TTGGTGAGGAAGGGCGAGTTCGGATTCCGGGTAATTATACGATCTATGAAGCAGAAGTTGTAACGCCCGGGCTGATTGATGCCCATACGGTTGTTGGCCTTGCAGGTATTCTGAATCAGGATCACGATCAGGATCAGCTTGAAACATCACACGCCATTCAGCCTGAACTTCGTGCAATAGATGCCTACAACGCGCGAGAAGAACTGGTAACCTTTTTACGTGATAAAGGAATAACCACGATTCACACCGGTCATGGCCCGGGTGCTGTAATCAGCGGGCAAACGATGATTGTAAAAACATCAGGCGAATCCATAGATGAAGCTTTGATTGATTCTGTTACGGCACTTGCTATTACACTTGGCCCGGGGATAAACAGGAATTTCAGCACCCCCGGATCGCGGTCCAAAGCAGTAGCCATGTTACGACAAGAGCTGATCAAAGCTAAGGATTATGCCGTTAAACAATCCTCCGATGATAATTCCAAAAAGCCGTCAAGAGATTTGAAAATGGAAGCACTTGCCGGATTACTTGATGGAAGTATTTATGCAATGATTACTGCCCATAAAGCAAACGATATCATGACAGCTTTACGCCTTAAAGAGGAATTCGGATTTAAACTTCTCCTTGATGGTGTTGCCGAAGCGTATCTTGTAATTGATCAAATCAGGGAATCAGGTGTGCCGGTTATTATTCATCCAACAATGATCCGGACCCGGAGTGAGGCGCAAAATGCGAGTTTTGAAACGGCTGCAAAACTTCATGAAGCAGGAATTCCAATCGTATTTCAAAGCGGTTTTGAGAGTTATGTACCCAAAACAAGAGTAGCTCTTTTCGAAGCTGCCATTGCCGTAGCCAATGGCTTAAATCATTCGGCCGCAATAAAAGCTCTTACACTTGATGCTGCAACAATACTTGGAATTGATGACCGTGTTGGGTCAATTGAGAGAGGGAAAGATGCTGACCTTGTTCTGTTTAATGGTGACCCGTTTGAGTATACAACAAAAGCTGATCATGTAATTATCAATGGTGAAGTTCAGTAATGCAGAGCCTGACAGAATCCGTACCGGGGCACACACGCTCCGGTTTGTATGGTTTCAGGCTTGCAGCCACTGCTGAAAGGGCGATGATTCAACTTGTTACAAGCCGGAAAGATTTCCTATAATCTACCGGAATCTGATAACCAGCGGAAAATCATCCGGATCGGGTTTTTCTCTGAAGAATTGCAATTCAAAAAGGCCGCCATTGTGCCATGTGCTTATAAATTCGGTATAAGATCCGGATCCCGGATTTCCGCTTTGTCCTCCGGGATAGACACCATAGCCTTTTACTTCGGGACCAAGCTCAACCACCATTCGCCAGGATGGCCCGTGACTGCCCCGGATTGCATTCAGAGATTCACGGGCACCGTCCGTAAACAATTTCATTTCACCAAGGCCAGGAATACGGCCGAGATGAGCCAGGTCGGTATTGTTGTAATATCCCCACTGCCAGCCTTCACCATACGCTCCGAATCGTTCTTCCAGATTTTCGATACTTTCTTTATAAGACGAAATAACAAGATCCGAAAGACTCTCAATGATATCCGATTTTGTATTATTGATCCATTTTGAATCCGGGTCATTCAGTAACATTTGCATGGTTAATTCACCTGAGGGCCTTCTGAGAGGAAATGAAGCGTCAAAAACATCTTCCCATACTGAATTGTAGAGTGCTCCCCACCATTCATTAAACAGTGTCGGTGCCGTGCTCTCTCCTCTGTTTGTATAATCCCACTCAATGAGATTCTGAAGAATAAAAAGTTCATTCTGTGACAATTCAGCAAAATTCAATTCATCAAGCATGACCGGTAAAATTTTTTCTGCCCTGTAGCTGTGGTTGTCAAGCTGCATTCTCTGCATATCTTTAATGGTGAAATCATTCCCATCCCGAAGCAGATCATTGATACGGCGGCCGCGTTCAAAAGGGGCAAAACTTTCACCCAGGTAGTATGGATATGATTCATCCGTCAGATACTGATTGGCAGAACTTACAAAACCCCGCTCCGGATTTATTACATGCGGATTTTGCCTGAAAGGGATCCATCCCTGCCATTCAAATTCAGAACTCCGGCCGTTGCCGACGGTC
>JBHJOO010000080.1:0-4499 GCA_050329675.1 Balneolaceae bacterium | reverse complement strand
CCGCCATTATTCTATTGAACTGCTGCGCATATTTCTTGGGGTCATATTAACGTATAAAGGTTATTTTTTTGTAGACAACATATCAGATTTTTATTTAATGATTGAAGAGGATCTTCAGCTAAATTCTTTTATTGTTGCACATTATGTGGTCGCTGCCCACCTGGTCGGCGGATTGATGCTGACTCTTGGATTAATTACCCGACTGGCGGCGTTGCTGCAAATTCCTGTACTGGCCGGCGCAGTATTTTATGTCCACGCCAGAAATATTTTTTTGGCAGGTGAAACAGAGTTGGAGTACTCTATCCTGGTACTGATTCTTCTGACTGTATTTTTCTTCTACGGAGGCGGTAAATGGTCACTGGATCATCATATTATACGGCAGAAAGAGAAAAATAACAGCTGATCCGCACTTCTCACTATTTTTTCTTTCTTCCGTTTTTTAAAGCAAGTGATGGTTCCGGCACATAATGACCACGACCGCCTGCGAGCTCATCATTAAATGTTGTAGGGATATCACCTTTGGCAGTACGTTCCGCCCATGTTACCCGTTCTGTTCCATCGTCGCATTTTACCATCGTGATACAACCTTCAACCGGGCATACAAGTGAGCAGAGGTTACAGCCCACACAGTTATCTTCGATAATGAATGGCACGCGGTTATCCGGATCTCCTGACAGGCCGATCGCCTGATGGGCACCATCTTCGCAGGCGATATAACAGAGCTCACATCCAATGCATTTTTCTTCATCAATTTCAGCCACTACCATATGCTTTAGATTTAGATGCTGCCATTCTTTTACATTGGGCAGTGCTTTGCCTTTAAAATCATATATCGTATTGTAACCTTTATCATCCATAAATTGTAAAAGCCCGGATTCCATCTCCCTGACAATACCAAATCCGTAGTGCATAACTGCCGTACAGACCTGCACTGAACCACAGCCCAGCAAAATATATTCCACAACATCTCTCCAGTTTTCGATTCCGCCAATGCCACTGATAGGCGTATCTTTTGTAATGGGATCTTGTGCAAGTTCCTTTACCATATTGAGTGCAATCGGCTTTACAGCCGGCCCACAGTAACCGCCGTTCGTTCCCTCTCCATCTACTTCCGGGTAGGGTGCATACGTATCAAGATTGATACCAACAATACTTTTAAAAGTATTAACCAACGAAAGAGCATCCGTTCCTCCTTCCACTGCTGCGCGGCCCGGATCAACAATATGGCTGATGTTGGGTGAAAGTTTGGTGATTACCGGGGTAGTTGCCACTTCCATCACCCATTCCACAATGGTCTTCAGTACGTCGGGTTCCTGTCCTACGGCCGAACCCATTCCCCTTTCACACATTCCGTGTGGACAACCGAAGTTAAGTTCAAGCCCATCCGCCCCTGCATTCTCACAATCTTTGATGATCTGATGCCATTCAGCTCTGCTTTCCACCATCAGCGAGGCGATCACGGCATGATCGGGGAAATATTTTTTTACTTCTTCGATCTCTCTGAGGTTATCGGCCAGCGGGCGGTCTGTAATCAGCTCAATATTATTGAATCCTGCCATGCGTGAATCACGGTAATCAACCGAACCATAACGGCTGGACGTGTTCACAACCGGTATGCCCAGGGTTTTCCAGACGGCACCGCCCCAGCCGGCATCAAAGGCTTTCATCACCTGGTAACCCGAATTGGTTGGCGGCGCCGAGGCCAGCCAAAATGGATTCGGAGCTTTAATTCCCGCAAAATTGATTGATAAATCTGCCATAATAATTATGTTTTAATTCATGAAACTCTGTTCATAGAACACGGATAAACGCCGATCATGCAGATAGACGCTGATTTTAATAAATATAATTCTTATCAGCGAGCATCTGCCCAATCCATGTCATCTGTGTTCTATTCTTCCGTTCAATTTATTTAGCCATTGTTCAATACCATGGGCAGCGGCTTTGCCATCGTGGGCACCGTTTACTACTTCAGCACCGCCATTTACGGCATCACCACCGGCAAAATATTTTGGATTCGTGGTTTGAAAAGATTCTTCGTCTACGACAACCCGTGTATTTTGATCAACTTCTAATCCATCAATAAGAGCAAAAAAACCACTTAATTTAGCTTGCCCTGTGGCTTTTATTACCAGATCACAATTTAACACAAACTCACTTCCATCGATATATTCAAGTTTACCGTTTTTGGTATCAGTTCGAACAAATTTTACACCTGTTGCCTGTCTGTCTCCTGTGATTTCTACCGGCTGTACATTGAATAATCCCCGTGCACCGGCGCTTCTTGCCAGGTCATATTCAAAATCATAACCACCCATTTCATCACGAGATCTTCGATATGCCAGGATTACTTCCCTGGCACCCATGCGTGCGGTTTCCGAAGCAGCATCCATTGCAGTATTACCACCACCAATGACAATTACTTTATCGGGTACATATACTTTATGCTGCTTCATTCTCAACTCTTCAATAAATTCCACAGCACCTACCACATTTTCTTTTTCAATACCCGGAATTTTCACTTTTGCCGTAGGACCGATACCGACACCGAGAAAAATCGCGTCATACTTTTCTTCCAGGTCATTCAGTTGCTCTTTTGTGGAAATCGGCGAATTGTAATGAATCTTAAACTTTAATTGGTTCTGGAGATATTCAATCTCATCGAGCACTTCCTGATTGGTGATTTTATAAGGTGCTGTTCCGTATATCGTAAGACCGGATGGCTTATCTTTGGCTTCAAAAATATCAACGGTATATCCCATGGTACGCAATTCGCATGCACAAGAGATTCCTGCCGGACCTGCCCCGATCACTGCCACTTTCCTGTTGTTATCCTCGCCCGGATAGTACAATTGTTTCCCTGTTGTGATCACCTTATCCGTTGCATAATGTTGCAGCCGCCCGATATCAATTGGTTTCACATTCTGATGGTTATATACACAGGCACCCTCGCAAAGAACCCCCGTTGGACAAATTTTGCCACAGGCATTGCCAAACCAATTTTGATCAAAAATAGTTTTGGCCGCCCCTGTTTCATTGCCGGTCTGGATCTGTTTGATGAACAATGGTATGTCGATCCCTGTTGGAAAAGCCGTAATACATGGCGCATCATAACAGAACAAACAGCGTGAACTTTCATAAAACGCCTCCGTCTTATTCATCAGAGGTTTTTTCTGCGCAAAATTTTCGTGGAACTCTTCGTTTGTAGTAGGTCTTTTATATTCTGCCATAATGTTTAAATACAAGATACACTAATTAATGGAACGCTGATGAACACGGATCATGCGGATGGACGCTGATTTAAATAAATATAATCCTTATCAGCGAGCATCTGCTTAATCTGTGTCATCCGTGTTCTATTCTTCCGTTCAATTTCTGTTATCCGTGTTTTATAATTCTGTGAGTTTATCGTAGGTTTCGGGGCGGCGGTCTCTGAAAAATTGCCACGTTGAGCGGACTTCATCAATCAGATCCAGGTCAAATTCTGCAATGAGCAATTCATCTTTATCCTCGGATGCTTCGGCAATAATTTGTCCGCGGGGATCTACAAAATAGGAGGTTCCGTAAAAACGTCCGAGATCCCATGGTTTTTCTTCGCCAACCCGGTTAATACATCCCATAAAGTAGCCGTTTGCCGCTGCATGTGCCGGCTGTTCCAATTTCCAGAGGTATTGCGAAAGTCCGGCTACAGTAGCGGATGGATTATAAACAATCTCGGCACCATTCAGCCCCAGGATTCTTGCCCCATCCGGAAAATGGCGGTCATAACAAATATAAACGCCTATTTTGGCATATTGTGTTTCAAATACAGGATAACCAAGGTTACCCGGCTTAAAGAAAAATTTCTCCCAGAAACCGGTGGTATGCGGAATATGATTCTTGCGATATTTGCCAAGATAGGTGCCGTCGGCATCAATAACAGCAGCAGTATTATAGAGAACGCCTGCCTGTTCTTTTTCATAAACCGGAACAATCATTACCATCTGGTATTTTTTTGCATACTCCTGCATCATCTCAGTGGCAGGACCGGGAACAGGTTCGGCTGAGGCATACCATTTTTTATCCTGGCCGGGACAGAAATAGGGTGTATTGAAAATTTCCTGAAGACACAGAATTTGCACACCCTTTTTACCCGCTTCCTCGATGTATGGAATATGTTTTTCCGTCATCGCTTTTTTTATTTCTTCGATACTGCCCTCACCTTCAGTCATGGGAAGGCTCATCTGTATCAGGCCTGATTTTATTTTTCTTGGCATGGTAATATGTATTTCGTTAATGATTATGGGACGCTGAATGATGGAACGCTGATAAACGCCCCTCGTGCAGATAAACGCTTATTTTTGTAAATATAATCTCTATCAGCGAGCATCTGCCCAATCCGTGTCATCCGTGTTCTATTCTTGGGTTCTATTCTATTAAATGATGTATGATGTTTTTCCTCGTTTTATGAATTTACCGTTTCCAGGTTTTAAATGGCATTCACCATTTTCTATGGCTAT
>JBHJOO010000285.1:0-2809 GCA_050329675.1 Balneolaceae bacterium | reverse complement strand
GATTAAATAACTAAACTAATAATAAATTAAATAACTTAAATTTTATGGACATTTTTAAATATATATCACTCATTGTTTTTCTTGCAGCTTTTGTAACGGCTTGCGGAGGTGGAGAAACGCAGGAACAGGCTGCAGCGCCTCAGGAAACAGCCGTTGATGATGGTGTAAGAACCATTGAACTAATTGGAACCGATGATTTACGCTTTGTAATTGCATCGAATACGGTTGAGGGAGTTCAGGTAGGCGCTCAGCGTGGAATGAATTATGAAGTTGAAAGTATTACGGCAGCACCCGGCGAACAAATCCGGATTAAATTAACAACGGTTAGCAACCTTCCGGCCAGCGCAATGTCACACAATTTTGTTCTGCTTACCGCTGATGCCAATACCGATGAATTTGCCAGAAAATCTCTCATGGCAAGTGAGAATGAATATATTGATCCGGAATTGACAGACTGGGTAATTGCACATACTGCAATGCTTGGTAACGGTGAAGACGATACCATTACAATTACAGCTCCCGATGAGCCGGGCGAATATGATTATATTTGCAGTTTCCCGGGACACTATCAGGGTGGTATGGTCGGAATTCTGATCGTCGAGTAAATTTAACTGGCTTTATTTTGATTTATGTGAGTGCTTAACGCAGGTATTCTGTTACGGAAAATAGCCAACCCAGGACTTCTGAACGTGCTATAGCATCTCGAAGCGTCAGGTATGGGGGCACGCATTTTGAATTTGATTTAAATCATTTAGAAATGCATTTTTATCCGCAATCCGCATAAACCAACGTAGAGCCTAATTTTTTTCATGTTTTTTAAAAAAGTTTTATTTCCACTTCTGCTGATAACCGCAGCATGTTCATCTCAGCCACAGACATTAGCTGACTTAAAAAATTCCATTGAACAGTATTTAGATTCAGAACCCGGTATTTTTGCGGTTGAGTTTCGCTCTGTTCAGGAACCGGATATCCAGTTCTCCATCAATCCTGATACGGTTTTTCATGCAGCAAGTACGATGAAAACACCGGTTATGATTGAGGTCTATAAACAGTCTCTCGATGGAAAATTTTCACTTGGCGACTCCATCCTGATCAAGAACGAATTTACAAGTATTGTTGACGGTTCATCTTTTTCAATTGAGCTGCAGCCTGTCACAGATGATCCTGAATCAAATGATCCCCTTGAACAAAAAATTGGCGAAAAGGAAACGATTTACAATTTAACCCATGCCATGATTACCTATAGCAGCAATATTGCAACAAACATTATCATGGAACTTGTTGGAGCTGAAAATGTAACGGAATCAATGCGAAGGCTGGGGGCAAACAACATACAGGTTATTCGCGGCCTCTACGATATGAAGGCATTCGACCAGGGGCTCAGCAACCGGACAACAGCCCGGGACCTTGCCATCATTTTTGAACATATCGCCAACGGAACTGCCGTAACTCCGGATGCAGACCGGAATATGATTGAAATTTTAAAAGATCAGTTTTATACGGATGTGATTCCGCTTCATTTACCCGAAGATGTTACCATTGCTAATAAAACCGGCTCGATTACAGGTGTTGAACACGATTCTGGTATTGTTACGCTTCATGACGGACGTTCCTACATCCTGATATTTCTTTCAAAAAACCTTCCGGACGATCAACGCGGCCGGGAAGTGGGGGCAGAGATTTCTAAAATGATTTATGACTTTTTGAATCGCTGATATCACCGAAAAGGAATGATTTGAGAGTATTTGAATTCTACCGGTAACTTTGTGGCTAAAAAGTGTTATGGTTTATTTATTATGATGCAGGGTAGAACGCTCCCCCTTTGAAGGGGGCTGGGGGGATGAAAAGCGATGAAATATCAAAATTAAAGAAAATCACGTTCCAAAATTATGTCTGACAATTTTAAATTTCCAGCCAAAGAAGCAAAAACAGAATATGATATTCATCCGTTGATTAAAAAAAGATGGAGCCCGCGAACATTTTCAGAAAAACCGGTGAATAAAGAACTGGTGCGTCAGCTTTTTGATGCGGCCCGCTGGGCACCTTCCTCATTCAATGAACAGCCCTGGAGATTCATCATTGCTACAAAAGATGAGCAGAATGAGTTCGATAAGATGAGCCGGATTATGGTAGAGTTTAACAGAAAGTGGGCAAGCGCAGCACCGGTTTTAATTTTAACGCTGACAAAAGATCATTTCTCAAAAAACAATAATCCAAACCGGGTTGCCCTGCACGATCTTGGCCAGGCTGTTGCCTGCCTCACGTTTGAAGCAACAAGGCATGATTTATATGTTCACCAAATGGCCGGAATCGACCGTGATAAAGCCCGTGAAGAGTATCAGATTCCGGATGAATTTACTCCGCAAACGATGATTGCTCTTGGCTATATCGGAAATCTTGATCAATTACCCGAAGATCTGAAAGTTACTGAAAAAAAAGAACGCAGCCGTATGGATATTGATCAGATTTTATTCAGAGGCAGCTGGAATGAAAGAAATCCTTTTTAGTGCCCATTCACATGTAATATTTCGGGTTTAGCCATAGTCGCGAGTTGAGCATAGTACTCCGAGCGTAGCGATTCCCGCGAAGTTGAGCGTAGCAAAATCCCGACAGTAACAAATTAGAACAAGGGCAAGTGAATAACTCTGTCGGGATATTGAGTTGAGTGCTTTTCGATATCCCGGTTCAACGGGGCGTTTGCATTTTTTACCCTTCTCTAGTCGGTTCTATTGGAAAATTTGTGGTTCAAACCAGGAAATAATGAAACCACAGCGGCACGGAGAACTACACAACGGACACGGCGATCAGG
>JBHJOO010000585.1:0-3718 GCA_050329675.1 Balneolaceae bacterium | reverse complement strand
ATGGGTGGAGGGCAGTCATTGCAAAAGACTATACGTTCAGCAATCTGAATATTGTAATCCAGGCTACAGCCCGCTGGATTATGGAGGAAAAAATTACAAATAATGGAGTCGTAATCGGCTATGATGCGCGTTTTCTTGGCAAGGAGTTTGCCCAACACACAGCATCCATGTTTGCTGCGATGCAAATTCCGGTTCGTATAGCCGATTCTATCACGCCAACTCCTGCAATCAGCCTTGCTGCCCTCAAATATCAGGCCGTGGGGATTGTTATTACGGCCAGCCATAATCCGCCGGAATATAATGGGTTTAAAATTAAGGCACCTTACGGTGGCCCGGCTACTCCCGACCAGATTGGCAAAGTTGAAGAACAGCTGAGGCACTTTGACCCGAACCTGAATGCAGAATCATACCAGCATTATTTAAAATCGGGGCGAATCAGGGAAATGCCTTTCACAGCTGAATATCTTAAGGAACTGAAGGAAAAAATAGATGTCGATCATATCATTAAAAGCGGTATACGTATTGGCCATGATCCCATGTTCGGAGCGGGCAAATCCATTCTCAGACAACTTTTCGAAGGCCAGGTTTACGAAATTCACGGGGAATCAAATCCGGGATTCAACGGGATTTCACCCGAACCCATTGAGAAGAATCTTGAAGAATTTGCAGCGTTTATTCCGAGAAAGAACTGTGCCGTTGGTATCGCCAATGACGGCGATGCTGACAGAATCGCCATGTTCGATGAAAAAGGGCATTACGTTGATTCCCATCGAATACTGAGCCTTTTGTTAAAGTATCTGCATTGTGAAAAAGGGTTAGGCGGTTCGGTTGTAAAAACTTTTTCGACAACCAATATGCTCGACAAACAGGCTGAGGTTTATGGATTGCCGGTTAAAGTAACTCCCATCGGATTCAAATATATAGCTGAAATAATATTAAAAGAGAATGTGCTCGTTGGCGGAGAAGAATCCGGCGGAATAGCAGTTAATGGCCACATACCCGAACGTGACGGAATTTACATCGGGCTTTTGATTACCGAAATGATGGTTAAATCCGGCAAAAAGCTGAGTGAACTGGTTCAGGAGCTTTTTGATGAGTTTGGCCCTCACGCTTATTACAGAAGTGACCTTCACACCGAAAATCACAAAAAGGAAGCCATGATGCACTGGTGTACTGAAAAAAAAATAAAAGAACTGGCTGGTTTAAAGGTAAAGGAATGGCAGTTTACGGATGGCATTAAACACATAATGGAAGATGATTCCTGGCTGCTTGTCCGGCCATCCGGAACAGAGCCAGTGCTGCGTATTTATGCAGAATCAACCTCAGAGTTGAAATCAAAAAAGTTGGTTGATGCTGCTGCATCCCTGGTCGATCATCCTGATATTCTTCAATAATCGGTCGATGTTCAGTTATCCGAAAACGGTAAGAACCTGAGTTCGATTAATATGAAAATTAGTTTATTAATCGAACTGAGGTTAAGAATTATTATTTATCCATTTATAACAGACCTATGACCGGCTCCGCAACATTTGATGTTTTCATTTATGCAATGTTTACTGCCATTGCCACTGGCCTGGGTGCCATTCCATTCTTTTTTCTGAAGAATATCACAAGATCATTTCTGGGTATTTCAAATGCTGCTGCATCCGGATTAATGCTGGCAGCCAGCTTCAGCCTGATTTTTGAAGGCATGAACTATGATCTGTTTTTGGTCTGTATTGGCCTTGTAACAGGGCTTGTTTTCGTTTTATTCAGCCAGCAGTTTCTGAATAAATATGACCACCTGCAATTTGCTCATAAAAATATCGCAGACGGACGGAAAATTTTACTGATCGTGGCTGTAATGACAGTCCACTCTTTTACTGAAGGTGTTGGAGTGGGTGTTGCTTTTGGAGGCGGGGAGGCCTTCGGTATTTTTATTACAGCTGCAATTGCACTTCATAATATTCCGGAGGGCCTTGCAATAAGCCTGGTAATGGTTCCAAGAGGAGCGTCACCCTGGAAAGCGGTTTGGTGGAGCATTTTTTCAAGCCTTCCGCAGCCCCTGATGGCCGTTCCGGCTTTTCTGTTTGTAGAAATATTTGAACGCTTTCTTCCGGTTGGGCTCGGTTTTGCGGCCGGCGCCATGATCTGGATGGTTGTTGCTGAACTGATTCCCGATGCTTTAAAAGATACCTCCCCAAATAAAACCGGTATCACCATTGTGATTGCCATTATTTTTATGCTGCTCTTTCAGTATTTGTTACTGTAATAATTTACCATACTCAGAACTCCTGACTCCAAATAAAAAAACAAGAGGTTACAGAGATTGCTTCGTAAAACAGGCAGTCGTTTTTGTTAGTAGTCTGTTGTAAGTGGTTAGTTGTGATTGTCAAAAACAACATACCACAAACCACTTACAACACACAACTAACCCGCTACAAATCTGATGCAACTACAAAACCGCGACTTGAACTTTTACGTTAAGTCAGGAGTTCTGTTAAGGTAAAAGATTTCAAATTGTTTGATATCAGTTTGAAAAGAACTCTCAATCTCCTAATTTCAAATTTGATTTCCATAAGGGATCGTATCCAAACCAATTACAGTACACATGAAACTACCGAATTTTAAGTGCGAAAATATTTTCATTCCATTACTCCTCATTTTTGTTTTCTTTTCCCAAATTCAGGCTCAGGACAAAACAAGATATGAAAGTGTTCAGAATGCTTTAATCTCTGCCGGCCAGCTTTCAGGATCAAACGGGCCATCCAATGTGATCTGGATAGACGGAGGCGACCGGTACTCGTACAGTATTACAAATCCGGAAACACAGACAACTGAAATCCGGGCCTATAATCCAGCCGATGATACGGATGAATTGATTTTCAGGGCATCCGATCACACCTTCCCCGGTACGGATGATCCCTTTTCTTATCGCTCTTTTCAATGGTCGGACGATTTTCGCTTTCTTGTGTTTCAAACCAATTTTGATCCTGTTTACAGATATTCCGGAATTTCGGATTACTACAACTATTCACTTGAAGATGACACCTTTGAGCTGGTTGCACAGGATGCTTTTACTGCGGAACTTTCGCCTGACGGGCAAAAGGTAGGCTTTGAACGGGATGGAAATCTTTTTGTTTATAATCTGAATACAAAAACCGAAACTCAACTTACATTTGATGCCGAACGGGAACTGTTTAATGGCCGTTTTGGATGGGTTTATGAAGAAGAATTCGGACAGGTACAGGCCTGGCACTGGTCACACGACAGCCAATACATAGCCTACTGGCAGAGTGATGAGCGCCATGTAGAGCTCTTTATTTCAACGGATTACGAAGGCATTTATCCTGAATATGTGGAAATTCCCTACCCGAAGGCAGGCGAAGAAAATCCAACTGTACAAATCGGTGTTGTAAACGTGGAATCCGGAAATATGCAGTGGATGGATATCGATGCCGGTGATGGATATATACCCAGAATGTATTGGACCAGCGAACCCGGCCGGCTCGCCATAGTTCATTTCAATCGCCCCCAGACTCATCTTAAACTCTTTTTATTTGATATAAGAGATGGCAGCGGAAATCTTGTTATGGAGGAGAAATCAGAACATGGATGGATTGATGTGTTTGATTTTTTTGCCGGAATCGACGATCTCTTTTTCTTTCCCAATGACCGGAAGGAATTTCTTTGGGTATCCGACCGCGATGGATGGAGCCATATCTATCGTTACAATTAT
>JBHJOO010000567.1:0-9123 GCA_050329675.1 Balneolaceae bacterium | reverse complement strand
TTGCAATCATTAAAAAAGTTCCATCCCACTCCAGATTATGAAATCATTATTGTATCCAACTCGCCCTTAAGTGCCGGGGATAAACTTAAAGTTGATCAGAATTCACATTCATGCAAATGGATTCAGATGCAGGTTAATGCAGGATACGGACGGGCATGTAATAAGGGAGGCGCTGAAAGTTCAGGAGAATTTATTTTTTTTCTGAACCCGGATACCGTTTTTCTTAATGACGCTCTTGCTATTCTAAAAAAAGAAGTTGAAGCGTATAATTACAAAGCGATAGTTGGCCCCGCAACCTTTGACACTGACTTACAAAGAATTCCCTCTGTTAAAAACAGGGTAACATCCGGATGGATGTTCAATTGGCTGTTTCCTTTCGTGGGAAAAGTTTTCCCGGGAGCCAATACATACAACACCAAAAATTTCAAAAGTACCTCTGAGGTAGAAATCATCAACGGAAGTGCAATTTTTATGCATCGAACTGCTTTCGAAGAAATCGGAGGTTTTTCGAATGATTATTTTATGTACTGGGAAGAAAATGATTTATGTATGACTCTCAAAGAAAGAGGTTTTGTTATTTTATATTCACCAAAAGCAAAAATTATTCACTCAGCCGGTCATTCCACGAAAAACTATTTCATTCCCATGGAGATAGAAAAACACAGATCTCAAAAAATATTTTTAAAAAAATATCACCCTTATCTTTTTTTCTTCAACAGGATTTTTGGGATATTAGCATATTTTTGGAGGACATTTCTGAGTTTTCTATTATTCAGATTACACAAGGCAAAACAATTCCATTCACTTTTGATTTGGTATCTGTTCCGATACAAATAAAAGAGACACAACATCATCATGCATCTGTTACATATTCTGCCAAGATTACCAGCTCCACCCAATGATGGCGGTGCTGTATATGTATACAATATGCTCCGCGAATTGCGTTCATTGGGACACAGGCTTACCATTGTTTCGCTCATTTCCAATAAACATGATCAGAATTCAGAGCAAACCGCCGAACTTGGTGAACTATTTGCTGAAGAGGGAAACTTTAAGCCCTACTCACTTTATTCAGTCATCAAATCAACACTTACCCGGCAGCCGATAACGATACAGCATAGGATGAAAACTGATATTGTGGGGCGTTTGTTATCAAAAGTCTCAGATAAACCTGATGTTATACTTCTTGAAGGCCTCCATACTGCTGCTTTTCTTGATTTGGCCCGCAAAAGATTCCCTGAGGTACCTATTGTTTTGCGCCAGGTAAATGTTGAATATTTGCTACTCAAAAGAAACGGATCATTAAGTAAAAACCTGTTTAAAAAATGGTTTTACTTTGATCAGGCAATATTGATGAAAAGATTTGAACTACAAAAAATGAGGGATGCAGATTATGTAACTTCGATTTCTGAAAATGACATCCGCAAGTACAGAAAGGATTTGCCGGATGTTGAATATTTTTTAAATACAGCCGGAGCTTATGTAAAAGAAGATCCGGAAAGTGGCCGTGACCCTTCAATCATTCTGGCTGTTTCCAATTGGAGATGGCAGCCCAACCTGGATGGTTTGGATTGGTTTCTAAATGAAATCTGGCCGGCAATACATAATCAACATCCCAAAATGCACTTTCACATTGCAGGTGAAGGCCTTTCTGAAAGTTTCAAAAACAGATATGTAAATAACAATATTCATTTTTTAGGCTTTGTTGATGATATTGACTCTCTCCGGAACAAGGCGTCGATTTTTGTTGCTCCATTGCTCAGCGGGTCCGGAATGAAGTTAAAAGTAATTGAGGCTCTTGCTGCAGGAATGCCAACAGTAACCACCAGCTTTGGAGCAGAGGGAATAGAAATAGAAGATAAGATACATTACCTGCATGCCGATGAAGCCAAACAGTTTGAACATGCAGTTATATCATTAATTCAAAGTAGAAATCTGAGAATAAAACTGTCGTCAGCAGGAAAAGAACAGATCAAACTAAAATATACCTGGAAACAGAAAGCGCAAGATCTTTCGTCCTTTTTGGAAAAAATCAAAAAAATTAAATAGAGGGTAAATATAACTCAATATATTTTTCATATTTATATACTTTCATTTAATTCACTGTGAAAATAAATCTTTCTTTATAAACGCAGGCTTATGAAATGCAACATTTGTGGCAATAAAAAGAATAACAAATATTATTCAGTAAAAGAGATGATGTTCGGTTCACGTGATGAGTTTAATTACATGGAATGTGATTCATGTGGATGCATTCAGATTTGTGAAATTCCCGGAAATATATCAGAATATTATCCTGCCGATTATTACAGCTTTACTAAAACTGCTGGCACCGGATTAGGAAAAAAATTATTAATCAAAACTAAATCCATCCGGGACAAGGCTGCTGTTTTCAAACGTGGATTAATGGGTAACATTTTGAACAGTTTCTTCCCAAATGAAGTATTAAACACGATGTCCGGTGTATTAAGTAAAGATCAACACATTTTGGATGCAGGCTGTGGCAAGGGTATGATTTTAAGTCAGCTTAAAGAAATAGGATTTGTTCACTTGTCAGGCATTGATCCTTTTATAGAAAATGATATCCGGTATAAAAATGGATTGGAAATAAGAAAAATGAGTTTACAGGAAGTGACCGGCACATGGGATATAATTATGTTTCACCATTCATTTGAACATATGCCAAATCCGGGACAGATACTCAAATTAATAAATGCTAAATTATCTGTTGAAGGCACAGCGATTATACGTATTCCTGTGAGCGGATCCTTTGCCTGGCAGGAATTCGGCACGGATTGGGTGCAATTGGATGCGCCCCGCCACTTTTATCTGCATACTAAAAAAAGTATGGAAATTATTGCAGATTATGCAGGTTTGAAAATCAGCAATATAATATATGACTCAACGGATTTTCAGTTTTGGGGAAGTGAACAGTATAAAAGGGATATTCCATTAAACGACCCTCGTTCATACAGTGTAAATCCAGCAGGTTCAATTTTTTCGAAGTCTGAAATAAATTCCTATCGTAAAAAAGCGAAAATACTTAATCAAAAAAGACAGGGGGATTCTGCTGCTTTTTTTCTGAATAAAAAATGATGCATTTGAACAAATATCAGGTGTAATAATGCAATATTACTTAATATATGAGAAATGGAAATGAAAGTACGTTTGCCCTGTCTCCAATCAGGGATTTGTAAAATATGAAGACTTCAGGGGCTCTGATAGTAAAAAATACCATTTACAACATTCTTGGCAAAGCTGTGCCATTTATTATAGCCCTTGTTTCGATCCCGATATTGATACATCATCTTGGAACTGACAGGTTTGGTATACTCACCATCACATGGGTTTTTGTAGGTTATTTCAGCTTATTTGATCTTGGCCTTGGCAGAGCGGTTATAAAAACAGTAGCCGAACGGCTGGGAACTGACAATGAGGGTGATATTATATACATATTCCGCCTCACTTCATTAATACTTGGCCTGCTCGGGTTATTAGCCGGAGGATTGCTCTTCCTGATTACTCCATTTTTAGTTCACTCTTTACTGAATATTCCCATTGAGTATACAGATGAATCCATTGCTGCTTTTTATTACCTCTCACTGGCCATACCTTTTACTATTTTGTCGACTATTTTTCGTGGAATATTAGAGGCCTGGCAAAAATTCGGGCTTTTAAATATTGTGCAATCAACCATCGGAATACTCACATATATTATCCCGGTGATAATTGTACTTATAGAACCTCGTCTCGATTATGTGGTAGCTTCACTTGCTGCCATTCGGATAGCCGGAACCGGATTATTTCTAATTTTTGCAAAGAAACAGACTAACATCATCAATAAACCGGCAATTAAAAAAGAAGGTTTGCTTCGGGAACTGATTGGTTTTGGAGGATGGGTTACTGTATCAAATATACTTGATCCTTTACTTAATTATTTCGACCGGTTTGTAATTGGCGCACTCTTGAGTATGTCTGCCGTTGCATATTTTACCACACCCTATGAGGTGGCTACAAAACTTGTCATTATTCCGGCAGCCCTGGTGACATCACTGTTTCCTGCATTTTCTAATCTGGCTGTACTTGCTCCAAAAAAACTTAAAATTATAATCGAAGACAGCTACCATTTTTTAATAGGCGGTACATTTTTGATTAGTTTTGCCGGGATATGGGGTTCAGAAAACTTTCTTTATTACTGGGTGGGTGAAAAATTTGCAAATGAAAGTACACTGGTACTGCAAATTTTTCTTCTTGGCTTTTTTGTAAACAGTATAGCTAAAATCCCATATTCACATCTACAAAGTATAGGCCGGCCGGATGTTACCGCCAAAATTCATCTTGCAGAGCTACCATTTACAATAATTCTTATTTTTATAGCTGTTTTGAATTACGGAATAATAGGAGTCGCATTTGTCCGCTTTTTTAGGTTATTTACCGATATGCTCCTGCTTATGTTTTTTTCTTTTCGGTGTGTTGACGGAATAAAAATGCCTTTCTTCATCATCATGATCCATTTAAGCTTGCTTTCACTCTCTGTTGTTGGTGCATTCTTCTTATCAAATCTCTACCTGATATCACTGATTTTATCTATTGGAGGATTTTTATATATACTTTATTTTTGGAAGTATGCCTCAGAAACAAGGCACAGAGATTTTATTCTAACTTTAAAGGAAAAATGGGCAAATTAAATTAATATTTTTTGAGAAATAAAATCTTAAATCCATATAGCCCGGCATTTCTGATAATTTTAATTCCCGGGATCAAGGCTATGTTCAAGCTTCTTGAAAATCAATTTTTTACGAATACTCTTGTGGATTTTAGGATTTCACCCATTCAATTTTCACATCATTTTCCAGACGTTTAAATTTGGGATTCTCATGCTACAAGCTCAGAATCAACACTTTTTTTTAATGCCATATTTCTCCGTCAGTGCTTCCGCTACAATATCTGAATAGTCTTCAATTTCATCTTTCAACCGTACTCTTCCAGCCACTTTTGAAACAACAGACCCTTCTCGCGGTTTCCAGTCAGATTCAGATTCTGAAACCGTTTTTAAAAAATACTCAAGTCAATTTATCAACCTACCCCCTCGCCCCGCCGCTCAGCAAGTACAAAACCGCCATCCGAACAGCCACACCGTTGGTTACCTGGTTCAGAATTACTGCCCGGTCGCTGTCGGCTACATCGCTTTCCATTTCCACTCCACGATTGATCGGGCCGGGATGCATCACGGTAAAATCGGGATATTTTTCGAGATGGCTCATTTTTATACCGAACTTTTCATGATACTCGCGCAGGCTGGGAAAAAGGTCCGTTCCGCCGCCTATGCGTTCCAATTGAATACGCAGCGCCATGGCGATATCACACCAGCCCAGCGTTTCTTCGAGATTATAGGATACATTGGCTCCAAGTGATTCCACAAAAACCGGCATGAGCGATTTGGGCCCGCAAACGGTTACTTCTGCACCCACCTTTGTAAGCCCGATGATATTGGAACGAACAACCCTGCTGTGAGAAATATCCCCGATGATGGCTATTTTTCTGCCCTTCAGTTCCGGAGTAATTTGCCTCATGGTAAACATATCAAGCAGTGCCTGCGTAGGATGTTCATGGGCCCCGTCCCCCGCATTGATAATGGTTGCATCCACACACCGCGTTAAAAAATGAGGCACACCCGGGCTTTCATGCCTCACCACCACCATATCAATTTTCATGGAACTGATATTCCGAATCGTATCTTTCAGCGACTCTCCCTTTTTTGTGCTTGAGGTACTGGCCGAAAAATTGACCACATCCGCCCCCATTCGCTTTTGAGCCAGTTCGAACGAAAGCCGTGTGCGGGTGCTGCTTTCGTAAAAAAGATTAACGATGGTTTTATCACGCAGTGTAGGTATTTTCGGGACGGGTCTGTCGAGCACTTCCCGGAATGTTTTTGCCTGTTCAAGTACGTAGAGGATATCATCACCGGAATAATCGGTTAATCCGAGAAGGTGGGTTTGTTTGAAATCATACTCCGTAATTTTTTTACTCATCCCCTGGCTCCCTTTCCACGTTTACAAGATAAACAGCATCTTCGCCATCCAGTTCCTTTACTTTTACCCTGACTTCTTCATTCTGATGAGTTGGCACCTTCATGCCTACATAATCCGCAGCTACTGGAAGCTCACGGTGGCCGCGGTCGATCATGCAACAGAATTTAATGCTCCTGGGGCGTCCGTACGACATCAGTGCATCCATCGCGGCCCGGATGGTTCGTCCGGTGTAGAGTACATCATCGACCAGGATAATATCGCGGTCGTAAAGGTCAAATGGTATTTCAGTTACCCTCACTTCCGGCATTTTTAGTTTGGTACGGTAATCATCCCGGTAAAATGTAACATCCAGAACACCGAAATCCGGACTTTCGGAAAGCTCTTTTTCAATGATCCCTACAATTCTACGGCCAATGTAAACGCCTCTTGTCTGCATCCCTATAACGGCAGGCTGTTTCGGATCGTCGTAGGGTTCAAGAAACTGATGGGCAAACCGCAGGTAAGTGCGGTTCAAGTCCCCGGCGGACATAATTTTTGCTTTTTCCAACAAACTTCCTCTGCGTATTTTTTGAATCTAAAATTTAGAACTCCTGACTCCGAATAACTAAAACAAGTAGTTATATGAACTATCTCGTAAAATAGATAATCGTTTTTGTCAGTGGTCAGTTGTTAGTTGTGATTGCAAAAATAACAAACAACTGACCACTGACCACTAACAAGACATAACGAACCCGCTACAAATCTGATACGAATCTACAAAATCGTGGCTTAAATGTTTACGTCAAGTCAGGAGTTCTGAAATTAGGGATTGGTGGAGTTGATTCCAATTTTCACAGCAAGGATTTTTTTGAAATGGATTTGGCAATGGAAAAAAGGATGCGCGAAACTTAAACTATTGTCATGTCAAACACCTAATTTTACCCAACTGCGGTCAACACCATTTTAACGGTGACAATATAAAGCCCCCCCCCTATTGAGAGCTGCAGTGTGTGTTCATAAAGACAAATATACCTGAGCCGGGGTAAGGAATTGAGAAATTTATTTTGCGTTCTTCGCGGAAACATGGCGTACTTTGCGTGAAACATTAAGGGTTGAATAGTATTTGTATGCGTATCACGCAGAGGGCGACAAATACATGCAAAGAACACGGAGACAAGACAATGAATCGATTTGTCAAAAGCCGGATAGACTTATTTTTCTAACTGGTGGTATGGAGTTTTTAGATAAAAAAATTACCCATTTACCATCATCTCGCCTTCTCCCAAATTCCCATTAAAATCAAAAGCAGCATCAGGCTTGCGCCCAGCCCCCAGAGAACAACCGTAGCCATGTCGTTCCAGAATTCGCTTGTGCCAATCAGGATCATCGGCAGCAGCCCTCCCATGGTTGTGAGTGAGGTGAGCATTACAGCCCGCATCTTGTTGCGGTAAACCATGACCCAGCTTCGCAGGCCGTGAATGCCAAGTGCACGGGTTCGCTGTTTTTCGTGGATCAGCAAAATAGAGTTGTTCACAACCACCCCCACAGCCAGCAGCGTACCGGCGATCGCTCCCTGGTCAAACGCCAGATCGTGATAAAGTGCCCCCGCCATCACGCCAACCAGGCTTAACGGAACAGCGAGTATCACCACAATCGGATCAAGCCAGTTTTCGAGCAGGGCCGATACGATCATCCAGACACTCAGTACGGTCATAAAAAGAAGCAGCAGATAGTTTTGCACCTTGTCGTCCTGGCCCCAGGAAAAAAATCCGCTGCCAAACTCAATGGAAGCCCCGACAGGAACAGGAACCTCATCCAGAACCGATTCAATATAATTTCTGGCGAGTCTGTGAGGCCCCAGAAAATCAACCGTAACG
The DNA here is from genome assembly GCA_050329675.1 of Balneolaceae bacterium. Lineage (GTDB taxonomy): Bacteria > Bacteroidota > Rhodothermia > Balneolales > Balneolaceae > CAYVBJ01. The sequence continues at coordinate 1,235 of JBHJOO010000567.1, read as the reverse complement.
GTTCGCTGGTAGGATTGATCTTCCCGTATAATCTGGTTCAATGTCGGTTCGCGTTTAAGTTCTGCAATTTCATCCAGCGTAAACGATACGTTTCTGCTCTTGCGAACCCTGCTCACTAATTCATCTTCATACCGGCTCTGCAGGTCATTTTGCCCGACGAGATAAAGCCTGTCGCCGTTCAGTTCTACCCTGCCGAAAGTATTTACGGGATTTACATCCAGCTGAATCGCATCCAGAATACCACGGCGATCCAGATTTTTCTGCATAATGCGTTTATCGTCCAGATCCAGCACATACTGCTGTAAATCATTTCTGCCCCAGCCGGCAGTATGTATATCCACATCTCTCACCCTTGGGTTCCGTTTCATTCTCCATGCGATATCTTCAGCCAATTCGAGAAGTTCATCATAAGAGAATCCCCGAAGCGAAATGCGCTGGCCCGATGAAAACGATCCGAAACCGGTACTGAAGCCATCGCCAAGCCCGCTAACCGAAATACCCGAATTGCCTGTTCGGGCAGCCAGAAACATCGCTTCCCCGTAATAAATATAAGGATCAGGTTTGTACAGGTATTCATCTTTAATATGAAACTGAAGCTGTGCTCCGGTGAATTCCGATATATTCGTCTCGTAATATTCGAATGCATCGCTATAGGGACGTGCAATGTCTTCAAAATTTTTCGCCATCTTGTCAATTTCAGTAATGGGGGTACCTTGTGGCGTCCGGATATTGATGAATATACGTTCTCCGGAGCGCCTTCCCCACGGACTGCCGAAGTAGGTTTCATTAAAAAATTTATAGCTCAACCCGCCGACCACCGGGTCGATATCACTCCGGTTCTCGAAATAAATTTTAGTAAATTCCGGCCAGGAGGTCTCTTCCCAGTCAGGCTCTTCAATGGCAAACAGCGGGATACCCATCAGGGCAATCATTCCGGCATAAAACAGCCACCGTAAACGATGCCTGTAATAAAATGTCCTGATCATCACCCTGTTCAAAAGCCGGCTTACTCTTTTTTTCAGATATACCCCTCCCCGCTCCCGTTCAGGATTTACAAGCCAGATCAGCGAATAGGGAATCCAGCTAAGGGCAATGATCACCGATGCAACAAGTGTGGAAGTGAGTGCCACAGCCAGCGGAACCAAAAACATCTGCAGCTCCTCCATCGCAAAAAAGAGAGGGACAAAGATCCCAACAGTCGTAAGCGTACTTCCGAGAACCGGCACAAATGTATA
>JBHJOO010000227.1:0-2921 GCA_050329675.1 Balneolaceae bacterium | reverse complement strand
ACATCGAGTTGAACCTGCGTAAAATTCACGAGCACGGCTCACGCGCCGACAGCATCGTGAAATCGATGCTTCAGCACTCGCGAGGCGGCGACGGCAAGATGGAGCCGACACCCCTCAATCCTCTCGTCAAAGAGTACGTGAACCTGGCCTTTCATGGCATGCGGGCGGGGAAAGATCCAATCACCGTGGACATTCAACTGGAATTGGATGATAGTGTTGGCGAAGTGCTGATGGTAGCTGAGGACTTTTCGCGGGTGATTGTGAATCTGTGCAACAATGCGTTTGATGCGATGAGGGAGAAGACTCTCTCCCCAACCCCTCTCCCTCGGGGAGAGGGGCGAAGGGGTGAGGGCGAATACCAGCCAAAATTAACTGTCCACACCAAATCCAACGCCAACAACATCACAATCGAAATCGGAGACAACGGCCCCGGTATCCCTGATGAGATCAAAGACAAAATCCTGCAGCCGTTTTTTACTACGAAGAAAGGGACGGCCGGCACGGGGCTGGGACTGAGTATTACAAATGACATCGTGAAAGCTCACGGGGGCGTATTGGATATCCTCTCAAGGCCAGGTGAAACAGTGTTTATGATCACATTAAACAGATAAGTTGAATCCAATAGAAATAATCATAAACATAGCTAAAAACAGGTTGGTTTTAATTTTAAAGAAATCAATAAATAAAAAAATCTTAAAAAAGATTTGTTATTTACAGATAAAAATTTAAACTGACTGATAATTCAAACGAAATAGGAGAAAAATGAAATACAATATAAAAGAACAATTCAATTGCGTAATTATAGAAATGAAGGGCAACGTCTTAGGAGGACCGGCTGCTGAAACATTCAGAGATGATCTGCATAAGTTGGTCGATGAGGGGAAAACCAATGTAATAATAAACCTTGGAAATGTTAAGTTCATGAATTCATCCGGACTTGGGGCTTTAATCGGAGCTTTGACTACCATAAAAAAAGCGGGCGGGAAACTCGTTATCTGTGAAGCAGACAAGAAAATTGAAAACCTTTTAATGATGACTCAGTTGATTACCGTTTTTCAGCACTACAGAACCCTGGATGAGGCTGTTCAATCATTCCAGAACTAAAAAAACAGTCACACAATCTGATCTGTTTCTTCAATTGGCGGGAAATCGTTGATTGCCGAAAATGTTATCGGGGGGTGAATAAGCAAATATTTGCGACGCAGAAGCAAACATTCCTGCACAATTTAGTTTAATATTCACTGTACAATATATTTTTAAATAAAAAGGGATCAGGCTGTTTAAACTGAAGGGATTACCTGAAGTATAAATAATTTACACTGTCACCGGTCACCACTTTCCAGAGTCTATGAAAACAATAAAAATGTCACACACTACTGATGAGCTGAAAAGCCAAATTCAGCAACAGGAGGCAGAGCTTCAGCTCATCAGAGCTGTCCAGAAAAGTCTCATCGAAAATAAAGAGATGAGGGATATTTATGAACTGGTTGGAAACCGGCTTCTGGAACTATTTGATTCTCAGGTAACCGGGATTTATACGTTTGACCATGAAACCGGCCTGGAACACTTTGAATATTTATTTGAAGATGGCGAGCGTCTTTATCCCAAATCAAGGCCTTTAAATCAAATTCGAAAGTGGCTCATCCAAAAAAAAGATGTACTCCTGATCAATGACAATGCCGATGAAAATGTCTTCAAAATCACAGGGGAAAAACATGAACCCATTCCCGGAACCCGGTTACCCAAATCTCTGGTGTTTGTGCCATTAGTTGTAGATGAGAATGTAACAGGCTGTTTAAGCCTCCAAAATCTGGATCGTGAGCATGCATTTACCGTATCGGATGTTCGCCTGTTAAATACTCTCACCAACAGTATGAGCCTGGCACTCGAGAATGCCCGCCTCTTCAATGAAACCGAACAGCGAAATGCCGAACTGGCGGTTATCAACAGCGTTCAGGAAGGCCTGGTGGCCGAGATGGATATGCAGGGAATCTATGACCTGGTGGGAGATCGTATTCGGGATTTGTTTGATGCCCAGGTAGCAGCCATTTGTACATTTGATCTGGAACATGGAATTGAAAAATATCAATATCTTTTTGAAAACGGTGAACGATATTATCCTGAACCCCGCCCTTTAGACAAACTCCGGAAGCGGCTGATTAAAACCCGGAAAATGATCTGGATTAATGATAACGCGGCCGAGGCTTTTACTACCATAACCGGCGAGGCTCCTAAAGCCGTACCCGGTACCCGCATGCCAAAGTCGATGGTGTATGTTCCACTCATTATTGGTGATTCCGTTCGTGGTTATGTTACTCTTCAAAATCTGGACCGTGAATATGCATTTAACGATTCTGATGTACGTCTTCTCAGTACACTCGCTAACAGCATGAGCGTGGCCCTCGAGAATGCAAGACTCTTCAACGAAACCGAGCAGCGAAATGCAGAATTGGCGGTTATCAACAGTGTACAGCAGGGACTCGTGGCTGAGATGGATATGCAGGGGATTTATGACCTGGTAGGTGACCGGATTCGGGTGCTTTTTGATGCCCAGGTAGCAGCCATAGTAACATTTAACCTGGAAACTAAAACAGAACATTTTACCTATTTATTTGAAGACGGTGACCGCCTCTATCCAAATTCACGCCCTTACGATAAAGTCAGAGAAAAAATCATCAAAGAACGAAAGACCCTTTTGTTTAATGAGAATGCTGCTCAATCAATGTCGGAAATTAATGGGAAACCGTTTAAACCTGTTCCCGGTACACGATTGGCAATATCTGCAGTTTATGTCCCAATGGTTGTCGGTGAGTCGGTTCGGGGATATGTCACCCTTCAGAACCTGGATCGCGAACAGGCCTTCAGCGACTCCGATGTGCGCCTGCTCAATACCCTGGTGAACAGTATGAGCGTGGCCCTGG
>JBHJOO010000501.1:0-3213 GCA_050329675.1 Balneolaceae bacterium | reverse complement strand
CCTTACATCCTTATGGCCATAATATTTTAGCAGCCAGTACGCCCATGCAGCAAACCAGTTATTGTTATCACCATATAGAATGATCAGGGTATCATTGTCTATCCCGGATTCGCCAAGCAATTTTTCAAAATCCTCTTTAGAAACAACTGTTCTCCTCAACTGATCTTGCAGCTGAGTTTGCCAGTTCCAGCCAGCGGCTCCGGGTAAATGGCCGGAGTCATAGGATTTTGTATTTACATCCACCTCTACAAAACGGACACCTTCATTATTGAGATGTTTGGCAGCCCACTCCGTAGTTACTAATAATTGTTCTTTGGTTTTTACTTCAGACATCGTCGTTATTTTTTTGATTTTAGGTTTACGCTTTAGTTTTCGATTTGGAGATCTATCTGAAGCAGGCAGGCGGGTAAATCTTGCAGAAATAAAAAAACCCACTACCTGCTTCAGATAGTGGGTTTGAAAAAAGATCTTTATATTTTCAGAATCTCATCAACATTTTATACCCACTATCTGTGCAGTTAAGCATACAGCAACACATTATACAGCAACACATGGAGTTGTGTACATCAATGCTCAGATTGTGGTAGTTGAATTTTGTATCCATTTATAATCTGTAAATTATTGTGAATAAGTAAGTTCTGATTTTAAACTGTTATGATTATAACAACTTTCTATCTATAGATCAAAACTATTTTCAAAAAAGATTATTGAAAGCGCTTTTAATATTATTGAGTTGATTAAACATCTTATTTAGTCGTGAGTTGAAAGCTTTACGAAATGAATCATAGAAATATGGAACGCAGATGACACAGATCAGGCAGATGATCGCGGATAAAACAGGTATGTACCCAATATGATCAGCGACTATCCGCACAATCCGTGTTTATCAGCGTTCCATTAAGTGAAGGACTCTGTCGGGTTCGTGAGTTGAAGTATTTCTTTGCGTGCTTCGCGAGCTTTTCAACTTTGCGTGCTTCGCGTGAACCAATCAGAGCTGAATCATTCGCCATTCGGGAATCATACTGAATTTGACTCTTGATTTACTCAAGTCTCTGATTCGATTTTAATTTAGTTTTTCAAGCAACAATTCAATTGCCTGATTGGAATCCAGTTTATCTGTATCGATGGTAATTACGTCATCTCCATCCGGGGCTTCATGATCGGCGTCATATCCGGTCAATCCCTTAATTTCTCCTTTTTTCGCTTTTTTATACAACCCTTTCGGATCCCGCATTTGAGCCGTTTCAGGTTTGCACACTACATGAATTTCATGGAAGCGTCCCTCAGGAAATAAAGAGCGAACCCGTTCACGATCTTCTTTATACGGTGAAACAAAGGTACAGATCACAATATTGCCATGCTCAAAAAAGAGCCTTGCCAGTTCACCCACCCTGCGGATATTTTCACTGCGATCTTTTGGGCTAAAGCCTAAATCTCCATTCAATCCATGACGTACCTGATCGCCGTCCAGTAATACGGTTTGTTTTCCTTCGTTCCATAATTTCTTTTCAAGTACCTTGGCAATCGTACTCTTGCCCGCTCCGGATATGCCGGTAAACCACAAAACTTTTGCTTTATGCCCATTCCTTTTTTCCCGTTCTTCAAGCGGAATATTCCATGGTTCCCAGGTAACATTTGGAGAAACCGAAGTTTTTTCCGCCTCTTCAATGCCGGCCTCCGGTTGTTTAGTACCGTTCGACACGGTCGATTTTGCCCGAATCATCCCGGCGCCCACAGTTACGTTCGATGCAGGATCAATAATTACAAAACTCCCTGTTCTCTGGTTAATCTGGTATGGATCGTAAAACAGTGGCTGCGAAGTTTTCAGCTTAACACGGCCAATTTCATTCAGTTTCAGCTCCGGCGCATCTTCGCGGTGCAGCGTGTCCACGTTCATCCTGTAGACCAGATCCGTAATATAAACCTGAGCCGTTTTTGTGGTATGCATAATAATATAAGGCTTCCCGGCCTCCAATGGCTCTTCGTTCATCCAGCAAAGATAGGCTTCAAATTCACTGCCGATGTTTGGTACATTTTTTTTGCGGACAATCATATCCCCGCGGCTGATATCTATCTCATCTTCTATGGTAAGTGTTACCGAATCACCGGGCATGGCTTCTTTCAGCTTATCATCATACGTGACAATCTCTTTCACCCTGCTGGTCAATCTTGATGGCAAGGCCATAATTTCATCACCGGGACGTATTCTGCCAGATGCCACACGGCCTGCAAATCCCCGGAATTTCTGATTAGGACGAATTACATATTGAACCGGCAGCCGGAAATCCACTATATTATGGGATGCTTCCACATTAACCGTCTCCAAATGATACAGAAACGTCGGCCCCTTATACCAGGGCATATTTTCACTTTGATCTACAACATTATCACCTTTCAGGGCTGAAATAGGAATATAGGTAATATTATCCACATCCAGTTTTTTGGCAAACCTGCGAAAATCGGCAACTATTTTTTCAAACACACTTTCTTTATAATCCACCAAATCCATTTTGTTGATGGCTACAACCAAATGAGGGATTTGAAGCAGCGATGAAATAAACGCATGTCGCTTGGATTGAGTAAGCACTCCTTTTCCTGCATCCACCAAAATCACGGCCAGTTGAGCGGTGGAAGCCCCGGTAACCATATTTCGTGTGTACTGAATGTGCCCGGGTGTATCAGCAATAATAAATTTTCGCTTTGGTGTGGCAAAATAACGGTAAGCAACATCAATAGTAATTTTCTGCTCGCGCTCGGCCTTCAGCCCGTCGGTTAGCAATGCCAGATTCACCTCTTCCTCTCCGCTGCTTCGGCTGGTTTGCTCAATAGCTTCCATCTGATCTTCAAAAATTGATTTCGAATCGTACAAAAGCCGGCCAATTAATGTACTTTTCCCATCATCAACACTACCTGCAGTCGTAAAGCGAAGCAGGTCCATGTCGAGGTAATTGTTGTCGGTTTTTTGTTCCTGATTATTTCCGTTATTTATACTCATTAGTTCTTAGATTGTGATTACTTATAATAATTAATGACCGGAGACCGGGGACAGATGACCGGATTTTGACCGAAGACCGGAGGCAAAAAACCGGGATAATTTGCAATCCAACCGGTCTTCTGTCACCGGTCACCGGTCTTAAACCTAAAAATACCCTTGCCTCTTGCGGTCTTCCATTGCTGTTTCACTTCGTTTGTCATCGTGGCGGTTACCACGTT
>JBHJOO010000283.1:0-3790 GCA_050329675.1 Balneolaceae bacterium | reverse complement strand
CTTGGATTGATTTTAATTGTTATTGGTACCGGCCTGCTGAAACCGAACATCAGCAGTATTGTAGGTGGTTTATACGGCGAAGACGAACAGGCACGCCGGGATGCAGGATTTTCCATATTTTATATGGGGATAAATATCGGGGCGTTTATTGCTCCCCTGATTACAGGATTTCTCGGTGAAGGTATAAACTGGCATTATGGTTTTGCCGCAGCCGGTATCGGTATGGTTTTTGGCCTTATACAATATAAACTAACTGATAAATATCTCGGAAATATTGGAAAAGAACCGGAAAAAACAGGGGATGAAGAAACCCAAAAAAAGCAATTCCGCCATATCCGAAACGGATTGTGGCTAATTGGTACGTTATTTGGCCTGTTTGTGATCTCGGTAATGGCCGGTATTATTATTTTTTTCCTGGTAATAGCCTATTTCACCTATGTTTATATTGCTGAAGAACTGACTACAGATCAGAAGAAAAAAATCGGAGTCATTGCCGCTCTTTTTATTTTTTCAGCTATCTTTTGGTCCGGTTTCGAACAAGCCGGCTCATCCCTCAATCTTTTTGCCGAGAGATATACCGACAGAAACCTGTTTGGATGGCTGATGCCTGCAAGCTGGCTTCAGTCTGTAAACCCTGTTTTTATCATTACACTTGCACCGGTTTTTGGCTGGTTATGGGTTGCACTTGCCAAAAAAAACCTGGAACCATCCACTCCCGCCAAGTTTGCTTTTGGTTTAATTTTCCTTGGATTAGGTTTTCTGGTAATGATGTTCGCATCCTTTTACGTTGTTGGCGGTAACCAGGTACTGCCCACATGGCTCATTATAACCTATTTGCTGCATACCACCGGTGAGCTTTGCCTCAGCCCCGTGGGCCTGAGTGCCGTAACCAAACTCGCACCTAAAAAACTGGTAGGGCAAATGATGGGTATCTGGTTTATGAGTATTGCATTCGGCAATCTTATTGCAGGTCGTGTTGCCGGCCAGTTTGATGATCAGGCCATTCAGGCTGATCCTTCATTACTTCCTGATCTTTTCTGGATAATCGTTATGACAACAGTTGGCGGTGGATTACTTTTACTCTTCTTTAGCAAACCAATCAAAAAATTAATGGGAAATGTACACTAAAAATTTATTTAAAAGGATATCAACTTCTCTAATTATTCTCCTTCTGCTTTTTTCAGAAGTTGTTGCACAGCAAATTCACGTTGACAGTGAAACATTGCTTCGGGATGTAAAGATTTTGGCATCGGATGCTCTTGAGGGACGAAAAACAGGTACGGTTGGAAATAAAATGGCTCAGGTTTTCATATTGGACAGATTTAAAAACCTTGAATTAAAATCTTTCAACAGCACCTATCGACAGACGTTCCGCCATGTAAATCCCCGGACCAATGAGGTTTTTGAAAACGCCGTCAATTTGATCGGTTATATTGAGGGGTCAGAAAACCCTGAACAATTTATCGTGATTACTGCCCACTATGATCACCTCGGAATTCAGGATGGAGAGATCTATAATGGTGCTGATGATAATGCATCAGGTGTAGGGGGGCTTCTTGCAGCGGCATCCTGGTTTAGTGAAAACCCTCCCGATAAAAGCCTTCTAATCATTGCCTTTGATGCAGAAGAACAAGGCCTTGGGGGGGCACGTTATTTTGTAGAAAATCCGGTTGTTCCACTTGATCAGATCATCATGAATATCAATATGGATATGATCAGCACGAATTTTGACAATGAACTCTATGCAGTAGGTACATACCATTACGAACATCTGAAACCAATTGTAATTAACTCTACGGAAAATGCACCGGTCAATGTGTTATTCGGCCATGATTCACCGGACCTGCCCCCCGGCCAGGATTGGACTTTTTCATCCGATCACGGACCTTTTCACCAAAAAGGAATCCCGTTTATCTATTTTGGCGTGGAAGACCATCGCCACTATCACAAACCAACCGATGTATTTGAAAATATAAATCCGGAATTTTATGTAAATGCCGTAAACACTATTATCAGTTTTATCAGGCATATTGATAAATTACCAGCTCAATTAATCAGGCATATGGATTAATGAAAATGCATTTTAATGATAAAAAATGTATAAAAAATTAAATTGAACAGGAACAAAATTGCTCTTGCATGTTAATTTTGTGTTAAATTTTTCCATCGTGTTTACATTATCTTAAAATACAAATAAACATCTCTTATATTCACACTCCATTTGGTTTTATGTTTTTTAATCTAAGAAGAATTTTGATTTTTGAAATTTACTGCCTGATATCAGAAACTATTAGATGAACTACACTTTATTTGATTTTTTACAATTGATCGGCTCTTTGGGGATTTTCATCTACGGAATGAAAGTTTTCAGTGACGGATTACAAAAAGTGGCAGGCCATAGATTAAGGTCGATTCTCAAGGGAATGACTACCACAAGATTTAAAGGAATACTGACGGGGTTTGGAGCTACTACCATCACCCAGTCGTCAACCACTACAACCGTAATGGTTGTCAGTTTTGTAAATGCCGGTCTCATTACCTTCATAGAATCGACAGGCGTAATCATGGGAGCAAATATCGGTACAACCGTTACGGCCTGGATGGTTTCCATATTTGGGTTCAAGATGCAAATTACACCAATCGCTGTCAGTCTGATTGGAATCTTCTTCCCGTTTATGTTTTTCGGCAGGGATAAGCTCAAAAATCTTGCTGAGGCAATGATCGGTTTCGGAATACTGTTTATCGGGCTGGAATTCATAAAAAATTCTGTACCAAACATCCAGGATAACCCCGAGATGTTTGCATATCTTGACCAGTTTACTGAATACGGGTTCTTATCAATATTACTATTTATCGGGTTCGGTACTATTCTGACCCTGTTAACACAATCATCATCTGCCGCCACGGCTATCACACTGGTCATGCTTTTTGAGGGATGGGTAAGTTTTCCCATAGCTGCCGCCATGATTTTAGGAGAAAATATTGGAACAACTATTACAGCGAATATTGCTGCGGTGATTGGTAATGTTCATGCCAAGCGTGCTGCACGGTTTCACTTTTTTTTCAATGTTATTGGAGTGACCTGGATGGTGATCGTAATGAGCCAGTTTCTGGAAGGTATCGATTATATCATGCAATTTTTTGCACCGGAATCAGGATCCGTATTTGATACCGATGAACTGGCAAGAGCGAATGCTACTCTGGCACTGTCTCTGTTTCATTCCGCATTCAATATCATCAATGTACTTCTCCTTTTTGGCTTTGTACCATCTATAATCAAGCTTGTGGAAAAAATACAGAAAGAAAAAGCAGACAGTGATGAACCTTTTCGCCTCAAGTATATTTCAGCCGGCCTGATGTCATCAGCTGAACTCTCCATTGCCCAGGCTTATAAAGAAGTCTGTCTTTTTGCCAAGCTGATTGAAAAAATGCATTACAGTTTTGCCGGCCTCTTCTTTAAAAAACAAAAAAAACAGGAACAGTTTCTAAAAAAAATCCGGAAGCGTGAACAAATCACTGATAATATTGAGCTGGAAGTAGCTGAGTATCTCACAAGGATATCAAGTTTTAATTTATCGGCATCTGCAACCCGCAGGATACGAGCCATGCACAGCATCATCAATGACCTCGAAAGAATCGGGGATATTTATTTTCAGATGTCAAAAACATTCGAACACATGCAGGATGAGGATTGTAAACTGCCTAAGGAAGCCGTTAAAGAAATTGGTGAAATGCTGGATCTTATCCTCGATAGTATCCACCTGGTTCGTGAAAATATGGAAAATGGAAA
>JBHJOO010000032.1:0-4468 GCA_050329675.1 Balneolaceae bacterium | reverse complement strand
GACCGTTATTTTAGGTGATAATATTTTTGAATCTTCTATTGGCGAGGCAGTTAAAAACTTTCCGGATGCGGGTGCTCAGATCATGATAAAAAATGTTTCGGATCCTGAACGATTTGGTGTTCCCGAATTAAAGGGTGATAAAATTGTTGGGATTGAAGAAAAACCGGAAAACCCAAAATCAAAATATGCTGTCACAGGAATTTATATGTATGATCATACGGTTTTTGAAAGAATTCGATCTCTTACGCCGTCAGCCCGGGGTGAAATGGAGATTACGGATGTGAATAACAGCTATATTTCGGAAGGTAATATGAGGTTTTCCATTTTAGAGGGCTGGTGGACGGATGCTGGTACTTTTTCTTCCTTAAAACACGCCAATGAGCTTGTAAACCGTGACGGGCTATGAAGTACCTGATTACAGGAGCAGGGGGGCAACTTGGTAAACAGTGGGTGGAATTTCTCGATAAGGAGAAGAAAGAATTTACGGCATTTGATTCTTCCCAATTTGACATTACTGATTATCGAAAAACAGACCGGATTTTTCGAAAAGAAGAACCGGAGATAGTTATCAATTGTGCAGCTTATACAGATGTAGACGGGGCTGAAGATCATCCGATTATTGCCTTTAAAACGAATAAGGACGCGGTAGCACATATAGCGAAAAAATGTCTTGAATTTAATGCATGTTTAATCCACTTTAGTACTGATTACGTGTTTCCGGGTCGGAATGAAGACATGTCAAAATATCCGGAGGGTTATCCCGAAGAGGCAGAAACAGGCCCTAAAAATGTGTACGGTAAAAGCAAGCTTGCCGGAGAAAAGGCAATATATGAAAGTGGCGTTCATTATATTGTCATACGCATTTCCTGGTTATGTGGCAAATACGGGAACAATTTTGTAAAAACAATGCTCCGGCTATCTGAATCAAAGAAAAACCTGAGAGTGGTCAATGATCAATTTGGCAGCCCGACATTTACGGATGGCCTTGTTGCAGCTACTCAATTTTTAATTGATAAAAAGATGGCTGGAACGTATCATTTTACATCTCGTGGTATAATTTCATGGTTCGATTACGCTTCGGCTATATTTGAAATTAAAAAAAAGGACATAAATCTTGAACCGGTTTCATCAACTGAATTTAATTCTGTTGCAAGCCGGCCGGCATTTTCAAAACTTTCAACCTTAAAAATTGAATCTCTAAACAGCGATTTGGTTACCGGATGGCGGGCCGGCCTTGAGAAATTGTTAAAGTCTCTTTGATAAGATTAGCCGAATCATACAAAATAGGAGTATAATGATTTTTGAAGCTTTAAAACCGGATGGTTTATTCTTAATAAAACCAAAAATTTATGGAGATGGCAGGGGATACTTTCTTGAAACTTTCAGAAGCGAAACTTTCAGAAATAATATTTTGAAAATAGATTTTCTGCAGGATAATTTCTCTTTTTCCAAAAGACATGCGCTGCGAGGGCTCCATTATCAAACTGCAAATGCGGCACAAGCCAAGCTGATTATGGCTGTAAGCGGAACGGTTCTGGATGTGGCGGTCGATTTACGTAAAGATTCTCCGACGTTTAAACAACACCTTGCAGTCGAATTAAGCAGTGATAATCATCATCAACTTTTTATACCTGAAGGATTTGCACATGGATTTGTAGTACTATCTGATGAAGCCTCAATCATTTATAAATGCAGCGCATATTATAATCCCGATTTTGAAAGGGGTATACGATGGGATGATCCCGGTTTAGGAATAGACTGGAATACAGATCATCCTATTCTGTCAGATAAAGACAGAAATCTGCCATTTTTAAAAAATATAGATGAGGCCGATCTTTTTTAAATAATTCTTTAAACGAATTTAATTATGCGAATTTTAATTACAGGCGGTGCCGGCTTTATAGGTTCAAACCTGATTATTCATATTCATAATCACTATCCTGATATTGAGATATACAATGTCGATAAACTGACATATGCATCAGATATCGGTTATCTATCAGGATTAAAAAACTCCAAAAGATATCATTTTAAAAAACTGGATCTCGTAGACCGGAAGGATGTGCGAAAAGCTGTTCGGTCATGGAAACCCGAAGCAGTGATGCATTTGGCTGCGGAGTCACATGTTGATAATTCTATAAAAGGACCTGAACCATTTGTATTATCGAATGTGGTCGGGACGTTTAATGTACTGGAGGAATGCAGGCAACTGTGGAAGGAGAAAAGCAGCAGATCCGGTTTAAAGCGATTCCTGCATGTTTCAACCGATGAAGTTTATGGAACCCTCGGTGTTGATGGTTATTTTACTGAAAAGACACCGTATGCTCCCAATTCACCCTATTCTGCTACAAAAGCGGGAAGTGATCATTTGGTTCGTTCTTATTTTCATACGTATGCCATGAATACTGTAATTACAAACTGTTCTAACAATTTTGGCCCGCATCAGCATGATGAAAAACTCATTCCTACAGTTATTCGTCATGCATTAAACCATGAACCCATTCCTGTTTATGGTAAAGGCGAAAATGTGCGGGACTGGCTTTTTGTTGAAGATCACTGCGAGGCACTTATGAAAGTTCTTTTAAAAGGCAGAAGTGGTGAGTCTTATAACATAGGAGGAGATAACGAATGGAAAAATATTGATCTTGTAAATATGATTTGCGAAATCTTAAATGAAGAAAATGGGGATGGGCCTGAAGGGGATTATAAAAACCTGATTTCATTTGTAACCGATCGTCCGGGTCATGATTACCGATATGCTATTGATGCGGGAAAAATTAAAAATGAACTTGAGTGGAGTCCGGCCGCTGATTTTAAAGAACTGTTGCGGAAAACAGTACACTGGTATATGGATAAATTTGAAAAAAAGTTAATTGAGAATTAACAAAATCCAAAATGATTCATTAATTGATTTTTTTGTCTGAGTCATTAAAACAACTGAATCTTTATGCTTTTCAGGGTAGTCTTTTCATCTGTTTCTCAAAAACCACCTCGGTATGAAATTCGCCATTCTCACCGAAGGAATCGATTGTGTCGGGCAGCTTGTCAACAAATGAACGGTTATAGATTACACCCGGGGTTAGTAGATTACGAAACTTATCAGATACGGAACTGATTTTAATTGTGCACTCTTCTTTATCAAGAGCTGATAATAATTCCTCTTCAGATTTTTTCCAGATAGGAAATAAGCAGTTATATCCTTTCTCACCAAAAACTTTCTCCCTCCATTTTTTGATATCCTCAAGATGCAAGTCTCCGAATACAAGATGTTCAATTTCAAATGGCAGTTTTTTAAGATGAATTGTAATCCTGTCAATATATATATCATTTGAACATGGGAAAGGTAATGGGATTGCAAAATGAATATAACCGAGATGAATGGCCTGTTCTTGAATCGTACGGATTGGAATATTCTGCACAGGAACGATGTCTTTAGCTTCATCATATGTTGTTAAAAGAGCTATATTTTTTGTCATTTTCTCGAGTTCACGCAGTGTCAACAGTGAATCTTTGCCACCACTCCAAAAAAGTATGGAAATGTTATTCATCGATATGTAGTTTTGTACTCAAATAGTAAATTTTAAAGTAAGAGAAATAAAACAGATATGGGAAAACCAAATTACTGGTTGATGAAATCGGAACCGGATGCATATAGTATTGATGACCTGAAACGCAACGGAAGCGTACCCTGGACCGGTGTCCGTAATTATGAAGCAAGGAATTTTATGCGGGATGAAATGAAAAATGGCGACAAAGCACTGTTTTATCACTCAAATGTTAATCCCCCTGTCATTGCAGGGGTTATGGAAATTTGCAGTGACCCGTATGCTGATCACACACAATTCGATCCTGAAAGTAAGTATTTTGATCCAAAAAGTTCAGAAAGTGAACCCAGATGGCATCTCATTGATGTAAAGTTTATTAAAAAATTTGAATCATCTGTGACAAGAAATGAACTGAAAGAAATTCCGGAATTAAAGGAAATGATGCTTTTTAAGAGAAACAGGCTGTCGATTACTAAAGTGAGAGAGCACGAATTCCAAAAAATTCTTAAAATGGCAGATAATTCCATTTAATCATTTTCACGACAATAATCTTTTGTCAAATTCAAATAACTCACCGGATATTATTTCAATTTCTCTGAAATTTGGATGTGCCGGATTTAGTAAGTAATTGAAATCACCCTGTACAACAACAGATGGAACCATTAAAATGAGATATTTATTTTCAGCAACAAATTGATCGCCAAATTGCTGAGTAGAGAATGACGGCGGATTAATTTTCCAATCAAAAGGTAATTCATTGGGATCAATATTTTTAAACAAGTCAGAATCATCGGGTATTTGTATGGATAATAAGTGATAATCCTCAGGTATTATTCCCAATGGGATATGTACAGCAACTTCCACCGCGCATAAAGCCCGCGATTGAGATGTATATAAAACCGCAGTGCCAATGCTATTCCATC
>JBHJOO010000405.1:0-2956 GCA_050329675.1 Balneolaceae bacterium | reverse complement strand
TGATAATAAGATAGGTGGATATCCAGTTAATGTTTCTTAATAAGGAAAATTAAATGATTAATTTGAATAGATTGTAATATAAGCTGAAAAAGGAAGGAGGTGAGGTTGAGTTGTTGATTGTTGATACCTGTGGGAAGCACCCTCACAGATCAACTTATTTTGAAGAAGAAAAGGCTGAGATATTTTGAATAAAACTACAGATTGCAAAACTGTCAAATAAATATTTGCAGTCTGCAATCTGTAATTAAATGTTATTCTCTAATACTCAGGGCTGTAAATCGCTTGCCCGCACTGTTCACACTTGCGGAGGCCATTTCGGCGTAGGTCTGCCCGAGGCAGCTGTAGTTGAAATTGGGTGTACCGTTAAGTTCTATACCAATGCTGTCCTCCCAGTCGTCGGTGGTACCCACCATAATTGACCCGTGGATAGCCGGTGTACCGCTTGCCTTGAGCGACCATGCATTCTCAAATATGACAAGCCCGTGAAAGTCAAAGGTTCCCGCCAAATCCAGCGATCCGTCATCTGTGGTTACGACATCATCCACATCAATGACGGCGTTTTTACGAACCACCATAATGCCGTACCCTTCGGTATTTCCTCTTATTTTGGTGTGGCCGGTTACAAAGAAGACGCCCGGAGCTTCGGCTGATCCAAGATCTCCCTTATAGTTGCCGCTTGGCAGATATTTAGTACCCGGCTGATGCTCCAGCACACTGATCAGCTTTGATACCTCATCAAAATCGGAATCCGGGTCAACAGCAATAGCCGGATCACCATGTATCATTGAACTGTATGGATCCACTTTATCCTTGCTTGGATCACTGGGTATCGTAACACCCGGGACGGCCGGGCAGTTGTCTTCGGAATTGTTTCCGGTAATTTCCGATGCCGCTCCGTTGATATGAAAATCAAACAGATCGGTCATAATCGACAGAGCCGCCTTGAATTGAGGAACAAAATGAAGGCTTTCTTCCTGGTAGATGGTCCGTACGGTTCGCGTACGGTTGTTTACGATTGCCGTTGCCGATACACTGAGTATTTCCGGGCTGACCGTCTCCACTTCGACCTGTGCCACAGCCCCGTCAACGTCCACCTGCCAGGGGGTTCCGCCGGTTCGCCAGTCCGGGTCATCACGGAGGCGGTCAACCGCCAGCTGTGTGGCGGCATGTGCGGTGTTGCTTGCCTGTACGCTCTCGGCATAGCTCACGCTGTGGCGGTCCATCTGCGAGAGATTTCCAAATAGTGCAACCTGTGTGATACCGATCGAGACCAGTACACCGGTTACGATAATTAACATTGCTCGTCCCATGGGTTCCTCCTTGGGTTAGTTTAAATTAATATTGCCTGGTACAATCACTTTGCGCCAGGTAGATGTCGGAAAGTAGGTGCCGCCTCCCCGCCGGGGCAGGCCTTCCCGTGGTTGTGTTTCGATAATTACTTCAATGCGTGCAATATCCCCGAGGGCCGAACCACTGATCGGGAAGCTCATGGGAGCCAGTCCGGTCTGTGTATAGTAGTTCAGGCGAAAGCGGGTCACGCCCAGGGTTATTTCGGTTTCATCGCCATCGACATCGCGAAGCAGAATACGATGGCCGGGATTTTTGGTATTCTCAGGCTCTTCGTCGGTCAGTTCCCAGGTGATCGTCCGCCAGGTTCCCATCGCCTCATCGTAGAGGTTGGAGCGAAACTCAATGATGTTCGAGTCGGCCCGGATGATGGGATCGGGAATGGCCAGGCTGTCGTAGCCAATTTTCTTAAAATCGTTTTCCAGCACTTCGTAGACACTTTCCATGCTGACCTGGCTCATCCCGTGAAGCGTCAGCTCCGAGGAGTGCTGGCCCATGCGGATATTGAGGACCAGGATCATAATCATGAGCAGTCCGCCGATAATAAAGCTTGTGGTTAATCCGAGGTTCATAGCGGTTTAATTATAAGTTCGTGTGTACTGAATGGAAATGGGCGAGTTGAGCGAAGGATTGGTAATGGTGACGATCAGGCGTTTGTACCGGGTTTTGGAATTGGTCACCTGGTTCAGATTACCGGGTTCCACATATTCAACCTGAGCGGTAAGCGTATAGGTGCCCAGCCCGGTATCAATGGTTTCCGTGAAGCCGTTAAAACCCTCAAAATTGGTAATCATATCGCGGGAGCTGGCCGTCGTCTGGGCAAAAGGAGCCGCTGTAAAATCCCCGGGTATGTTGATGGGTATTTCACCGCCTTCCGTGGCCTGGTCAAAGGCGCGCAGTTTGGCATCCTCGATCAGATCCTGGGCAAGGGTTACCGCCGAAATCTCGACTTCCGTGCCTACCTGCCGCTGGGTATTGCTCAGCATAAAACGGTTGGCCGTGGTCAGGATCAGCGAAAAGATAATCGTCGCCCCGATAACCTGTAATACTTCTGTGTATCCAGTCATAATAGAATTGCTAAATTAATTTTTGGTGTATAGAAAACTTCCCCACACTTAAAAGATAATTCTGAGCATCAATTGTTACAGAATTCTAATGTTTTAATCTGACGTAAAATCAATAAGCAAAACCTGTAAATCCATCAGATTATTTCCGGTGGGCCCTGGTTTTAAATGTCCGCCTGCTTTTCTGAAGAAATGGTAGCTGTCGTTATTTTTGAGATAGGAATTTATATTCAGGCCATTTTCTTTGGCTAATTTTTTTGTTGAATTGGTTACAACTGCCCCCGCGGCATCGGTTGGCCCGTCAATCCCATCGGTACCAGCACTCAGAAATGCATAATTATAATCGGAATCAGGCAGTGTATTTGCTATTCGAAGGGCAAGTTCCTGGTTCCGGCCGCCAAGTCCGTCTCCGGTTACTTCAACCGTACATTCCCCATAATATATCAGGGCAGTATTTTTTTTAACTTTCTTTTTCAATGTTTTTTTGAAATCATCTTCTATTTTCTTTTGAAGATCTGAAATAGAACCCGTCCATACGTCTGATA
>JBHJOO010000417.1:0-5526 GCA_050329675.1 Balneolaceae bacterium | reverse complement strand
ATATGGTAAAAATAATTGACTCTTATTTAGATGAAAATTTAAAGGTTGAAAGTAGTGTCGTGTCAATTGAAATCTGTCGTAAAAGACCTGTCAGGTTCAAACATTTGTTCACATGATTAAATTTATAAATTAACGAAACCTGACAGGTCTCGGCCGATATTTTAAGCTTGACTTTACAGTTGTTTTCCGGCAATGATTCCTTTTCTATTATTCATAAACTTTTACATGTTTCAAAAATTATAAGTAATTGTTTTCATTAAAACGTTATTCTTATCAGAAAGTGCCGGATTATTAACACACGCCCAAAAAAATCTGTTGATTTTCTCCGCTTCTGCTATTGTTCCATATTAATATGAAATAGTAATGGAGTATCATCATATCTTGCAACAATGACGTAGCGGTTTCCATTTATGGAGTTTAAAATCTTTGACCTTCTTGATTCACCGTTGACAAGAAATCCGCTTTCATTGAATTCAACCGGTTCAAAATTGCTGTTTCCATTACCCTTTAGCATCAAACCACGGCCGGCATCCTGCCTCCCTCCCATGCTTGGCTTAACATCAAACAGATTTCCTGTCAAAAGTAAATCGTTGTAACCATCTCCGGTAATATCACCACTCTCAATCCCCTTAACCGGACTAATCTGAGCTAAAAAAGGTAACTTGTTTATCGAAAACCTTCCGTTTCCATCATTCTTAAACAACACTGATTCAAGCATATGAATTTCTTTTTGTACTGACTGATTCAGCAGTTCCTGATCCAGCATCCTGCTAATGGGAGTAACAGAAAATTCCTCATAACTTTGAAATTTTCTGCCAAGCGAGCGCAGCTGAAGAACTAATTCATCCATTGTCTCAAGAGTATACCAGGATCTGTCCCTGTAATTTGCAATAACAGGAACCGACTGTCCGGTTCCCTCAAAATCATTCAGATATAAACGCAGCGGGGAATCTGTTGTAGCAGTAAATCTCGAATTTAATCCAAAATTTCCAGCTATGATATCCGGGTGTCCATTTCCGTTTACATCAGTAATGTGAACCTTTTGCCAAAGGCCACCGGTACGGCTGAATCCAAATTCACCGGAGGCGTCAACCAGCTGGCCATCAAGTAAGCTAAAAACTGTAAATGGCATCCACTCACCGGCAAGAATCAATTCAGGTGTTCCGGATCCGTTCAAATCATGCCACACAGCATCATTCAGCATGCCCACCCGTCTCAATTCCGGTGCTATTGATTCAGTTACATCCGTAAAAGTGCCATCACCATTGTTTTTCAGTAAATAGCTTTCCGGACTGAGACCATAATTCCATGGGACCGACTTCCCGCCTACAAACAAATCCACGCTGCCATCACCGTCAAAATCAGCTGCTGCAACAGTTCCACCGTTAACATAAAATTCCGGAATGGCACCGCTTGATTTCGAAAACCGGCCGTTACCCTCATTCAGGTACAAACGGTCTCTGAGTGCAGGATCATTGCCGGTTTTTTCATTACCTCCGCTTACCACATACAAATCGGGCAGGCCATTTCCGCTTGCGTCAAAGAATACTGCTGCAACATCTTCGGCTTCCCTGTCTTCCGTAAAAACCTCCTGTTCAACGGATAGAAAGGAGCCGTCATTCTGCTGCAGATAAATAACACCGGGCTGCCACTTCGCCCCGCCGATATAAAAATCATCCAGCCCATTTCCGGTTAAATCAGCCACAGCCAATGCAGGTCCGTTTGTAGATTTCTTGTATGGAATCAATGGTTCCCGCCTGAAATCATCAAACCGGTTTTTATCGTGATTAAAATCGATATTGCTTGCTTCTGTTAAATTATTCAGCCACCTGTCAGTCTGTCCATTACTATGAAGCAGATTGTA
Source organism: Balneolaceae bacterium (assembly GCA_050329675.1). GTDB lineage: Bacteria > Bacteroidota > Rhodothermia > Balneolales > Balneolaceae > CAYVBJ01. Next base: position 3,662 of record JBHJOO010000417.1, on the reverse strand, counting down.
ATCAAATTCGCCGGCCGCATCAGCCTGGTTAAGCACGAGCTCCTGGTTTGCCTGCACATTGTCCATTACCTGAAACCGGCCGCCGGGCCAAATCACAAGCAGTGAGTCCAGCTGCCGGACAGGCCCCAGGCCGGCGTGGAGAACATGTTCAACCGATGACTGAAATCCACGGGTTGGCATTTGCTCCCTGTAAATTCTTTTTTCGCCAACGTACATGATAACTTTTGCACCGATGCCAGTGGTATTCATCCCCTCTCCTTTTAACCGGATTTTCAGATAATGATGATCTTCATCCACTTCCGTTTTATTCCGGTAAATAAATGCCTGCTGATTCACATTGTTCACAATCAGATCCAGGGTTCCGTCATTGTTTAAATCCGCGTAAGCTGCTCCGTGTGAAAATCCGGGCTGGTTCAAACCCCATTCCTCAGCTTTATCAGTGAATGTAAGATCACCGTTATTTTTAAAAGCTACATTTGGAATTTTTACTTCAGGCATGGCATCAATCAGAGAAAGATCCTCTTCCGTAATCGTTTCAAGAGAGGCCTGAACCTGCTCATCCCTGATCATCCGGATGTAATCCAGGTCGTTTGGCCTTCGGTAGATACCATTGGTAACAAAAATATCGTTGTAACCGTTGTTATCCATATCCATAAACAGGGCTGCCCAGCTCCAGTCGGTAGCAGCCACACCGGAGACAAAACTGATTTCACTGAACAGGGGGATCCCGTCATCGTTGGTGCCTCTGTTCAGCTGCAGAGTATTTCTTGCAAATTGCGGTTTAAAACCAAAATCCAGCTTGGTATCTGAAACCAATTTCAGATCGGCGCCTCCCGATCTTTTTAAGATGAAATCATCCCATGGAAGCATATCCAGAGATATTATATCAGGCCTGCCATTATTGTTGATATCACCGATATCATTTCCCATCGATGAGCGGCTGGTATGCTCTATCATGGCCGCAAGCATCTCGGTAAACGTCCCATCACCATTGTTGATATAAAAATAATCATCCTCATGAAAATCGTTGCCTACATAGATATCCGGCCACCCGTTTTGAGTGATATCACCCACTGCAATTCCGAGGCCATAACCAAGATGGCTGCTGTAAATACCGGCATTTTCAGTTACATCCACAAAGGAGCCGCCATCATTGCGAAACAGCCGGTCCCCTGCTTTTGGGTGGGTCATTTCGCGCAGAATTTTTGCATTTCCATAACTCTTCTCACTGTGCATGGTATGATTTAACAGAAACAGATCCAGGTCTCCGTCGTTGTCGTAATCAAAAAAAACAGCCTGTGTTGAATAACCTTCGAAATCAAGGCCAAATTCAGACGCCCGCTCGGTAAACGTTGGTATTTGTTTACCCCCCTCGGATATGGTTACACCATTGTTGATGAAAAGCTGGTTATGGCCTTTTTTATTGAGAAAATTCACCCGGCTTACGTAGATATCCAGAAACCCATTTCCGTTTACATCGGCCATGGTCACACCGGTCGACCACCCTTCATCATCCGTGTAAATACCAGCCTGTTCAGTAATATCCTCAAATTCGAAATTACCATTATTAAGATAGAGCCTGTCGGGCTCATCATTGGCCGTAAAATAGATATCCGGCAATCCATTGTTAGTAAGATCGCCGACAGCAACTCCGCCGCCATCGTAGAAGTAAAGGTAATTCAGGATATTAAACTCAACCGTATCATGCACCCGGTTTACGAAATCGATACCGGTTTTGTTTGCGGAAAGAAGTTCAAACCGTGTATCTTTTTCTGAAGAACAACCTGTTAAAATGATGAATGCCAGGAAACAAATAGAGACGAGTTTGTATTTTAAACTCACTATTGGATAAAAATTCATGAACTGATAAAATTTTCGATAGATACTCCCGAACTAAATTCGATACCGCCTGTCCTTAACGGGAACTAATAAACCTTATGATAGCATTTATTGAGATTAAAATCTGCACCGTATATTCAATTTGGTTTTAAACCCGATACCTCCATATATTTTTAATGTTATTAAAAATGGGTTCTTAGCTCAGTTGGTTAGAGCGCTACGTTGACATCGTAGAGGTCGGCGGTTCGAATCCGCCAGAACCCACTTAAACGATTCAATCAAACATATCTTATAACCGTTTAGAAATTAAAGAAACGGAATTGAAAATACAGGCATTCGATTGCTTAGTTGAATAATTGTTTCCCTTTGGCTGTAATCCGGCTGGTTGATTCAGGCTGCTTCTCATTTCCATTTTAAAAGCCGGCCCATCAACAACAATTGTTTCCGCAAAAATAGAATGAAATATTCCAATTCAGGGAACACCATTACTTTATTCCAAATAATTGATTATTTTAAATATAAGAGATCATCATTTGTGAATATCAACGAATATAAAAGTGGAGGGAATATGCGGTTATCGGATTTATTATTTGATTTAATCGGAATTTCAAAAGATGTGCCGCTTGATGAAAACGAGATGGCTCATCAGCTTAAAGTCACTTTTCAGCCGCCATTGGAGCATACTGAACGGCTTGATAATTTTGTTGCTAAATTGAAAAGATCACTGGTTGATATCGGTACGGAAATTATACCGTTTGAAAAGTCTCTGACTGTCGGAACAAAAAAACGAGTAAAGGAAGGCATTGTGATTGTTCAGCAGGGAACCGGCAGAGATGACCAGCTTGCAATTAATCTGGTTTCCAGCCTGCATGGAAATACGGTTGTCGGATTATTTGATGAACCTGCACCGATTCCATCAAACCCAACACTTCAGCAAACACTCGATAGTATTGCAGGTGCGATGGCCTGGAACCTGATCCATGTTCCCATCTTTGTTGAGGAAAATAGCTGGACAATCTGCACGATGAACGGAGCTGTTATCAAATGCGGCGACTGGAACAATCAAAAAAACGATGTTCTGAAATCACTGATTCCTAAATTATCAGCTCAAGTTGTACCTCCTAAACGTGATGAAATCGTCTACAGAGAGAAACAATTTGATCCTGTAAAACAAGGTTACGAAACGTTTATTAAGGATTTTATGAACAGTGCAAAAATTTGGCAAGATAATGGTTTAATGCTTGCACACACTTCCATCGATGACCTGAAACACAGAAATCGTTATTTTAAACGAATTGTTTCCATCTATCTCGATAACCGAACGGGCATGAGTTACGGTTTTATGGTGAAACAGCTGCCTGCTGATCCTGCTCCTGCCATTGAATTTGAAACTGCACCTCAGCTATTGAAAAAAGCAGCCCGCAAAAATGTGACACTGATTCAACACAATGGAAAAAATTATGCGAAAGCTGATCTTTTCGGAAAAGAGTGGTTAGTACATATTCCCAATATATGGGTTTTATCCACCCGTTCGGGTTGTAATAAAACTAATCTTGATCCTGAAAAGGATATTTTGAAACTCGGCCTGCATAATGGAGAAATTACGATTGAAACACCGAAGAACATTAGTGCCGAAAATTGTCGTCCTTCATTTGATACCTACGCCATACTTGCACATTGTACAGGAAATGTAATTATTGCAGGTGTCCTGAAAAAGCTATATCCAGATGCCATTTTCCCACGGGTTCTCAGGCAAAATGGACTTTCTCTTTCACACTGGCACGGCTATCCGGATAAAGAGTATCCGTTACCCGGTTATATAG
>JBHJOO010000075.1:0-8399 GCA_050329675.1 Balneolaceae bacterium | reverse complement strand
CATGGCATCGGCAAGTTCATCCCTGTTTGATGTAAAACCCATCAATTTTAAGTGTTCAACTCCATTGGCTTTTTTCTCTACCCATTTTCGAAAAGGGCCATCACCAAAAATCATCAATCCTGCTTTGTGTTTCTCCTTTACTCTGGTAAAACCATCGATGATGGTACTCAATCTTTTTTCCGGATGATAACGGCTTACACAGATAAACAGTTTGGCATTATCGTCAAGATTTAATTCCCGCAAATAGCGTCTGCGTAATTCCAAATCCCTTCTTTCAGGTGAAAAAAACTTTTTATCAATTCCAAAAGGGACACTGATGGTGTTCTTCAGGTTAAATTTATCCAGCCGGTCACCGAGCCAGTTTCCACTTACAATGGTTGCATCATATTTGTTGCTAAGTTTTTTGAGATAATACCAGTAAAAACCAAAAAGTGAATCGATTTTATCAAATGATAAAAAATTGCCAAGAATTGTATGAGGATAAACGGCCACAGCATCGACATGAAAAATAAAAGTTTTTATAGCATCGCCCTGCCAGCTGCCTGCAAAATACCCTCCAGTCCAGGGAGATGAGCCTTCTACAATATCGGGGCGTTCTCTATCCAAAATCCGATGAATCTCATTTTTACTTAAAAAAATATAGTAGCGCTTGTCAAATATTAATGGCGGACTTTTTACCCATATTATTTTTCCCCCATTGCGATTCTCTATCTTTGATTCGGGTCCCGGAGCTACAATAACGACTTCATGACCATGTTCAGCCCCGGCTCTGAGTTTTCCATTTATATAGGTTTTAACTCCGCCACCCTGATCTGTATAAAATTCAGCGACGTCTACAATCTTCATAATTTAATACAAAATAAAATCAGGATGATTTCTTATAAGAACTGATTTTACTCCGTCTATATACAAAAAATTAGATATTTCTTTCTTACAACATGTCATCAAGAATCAACTAATGAAGGTATCCGTTTGCCTGTTAAACTGCAATCAAAATACAAATATACCAATGCTTTTGAATTCAATAAACTTTGAATTTCAATATTCAGTTTTTGGAAGCTGTGTTCTGGTGAAAAGCCAGGGTTGAGATCTTTTCGAAATCCCGACAGCAAAAAGTTAACCAAAGGCATGTGAGTGATTCTGTCGGGGATGATCACAGATGAAACAAGTATATACTCATTATAATCAGCGGCTATCCGCTCAATCCGTGTTTATCCGCGTTCCATTAAATGAATGACTCTGCCCGGGGTTGAGTGCTCTTCGAAAAGGCAAGCATATTTGTATGTTTGCAATGATTCAGAGTTGACTCATCCGATTCTTCCCTTTCCTACTACAACCGTATTAATAACGGTGACACAATAATAACCTAAAACTGGGATTTCAAAATAATATCGTCATAATCATTTTTTGCCCACGTTTTGGTGCTGCTTGCATCACTGAATATAAGAATTGCCAAAGGCCTTTCGGGTGGATTTTCTCCATACAAATCCTGATAATCTTTTACAATATTTCTTTCAAATGTATGCCATTCACCGAGACCTTCCTCTCCGGATCTTAACACCAGTATCTGTTGATTTCCAAACAGATTGGTTGGATTTGATCCAACATCGAGTGTTGAACTCCATGTATATCGAACCGAGCGTGGAACCCGCTGAAACAACATTCTCTTCATCTCCCAAACAACGTAAATACTGGCAACCGCATCATTTTTAGAGTTTCTGTCTTCACGGGCTCCTTCCGGCAGTACATGCGGCCTCCATTTCCAGGATAAAATTGAATAGTCATACGTATTCAAATCTTTCACTTCGGCTAACGGAAAGTTCATATGCTTGGGACGATTACCTTCGTATCTCAAAAACTTGTTGCCATCCTCTTCCAGCACTTTCCATTTATATTCATTCCGGTACTCCTCATCGAAATGCAGTGTTGATTTGGTAGCTCTTTGATCAAACCATTTCGCCGGCAGCGAGCCGATTTTATCATCTTCAAAATCATCGATCAATAAAACTCCCTCACCTATCTCTGGGAGTGATGTATGAGGCTCCTGTGAATAAGCTGATTCGATAAAAGAAAAGAAAAGTATTGGTATCAAAAAATGAAAGATAGTCATACAATGAATATTATTTATTTTATTTTGAAATCGGTTTGATTGATTTCAACGATTATTTAAACAGGATGTTACTGTAAAAGTTTCAGTATTGTATATTTTTAATTAAAAATTATGGTCCATTTCATCCCGGAGAACTTAATACGTTTTAACAAATATTCTATTATTAATCATTATTTTTGTGCCGTAAAATGAAACGATAACCCAAATTTTTCTGAATTGAATATATGAAAATAATTCCCGCCATTGATCTGCTTGACGGGCAGGTTGTTCGTTTACAAAAAGGTGATTACAGCAAAAAGGCCATTTACAGTGACAATCCACTTGAACAAGCTTCATTATTTAAAGAGGCTGGATTCAGCCATATTCATATTGTAGATCTGAACGGAGCCAAATCGGGTTCCTTTGAAAATTTATCTATTATTCGATCGATTATTGATGAGCTTGATATGTCGGTTCAAACGGGCGGAGGGGTGCGATCAAGAAAAGATATTGACCTGCTGCTGGATGCCGGTTTATCGGGTATCATCTGTTCATCAATGGCCGTTAAAAATCCTGAGGAGTGGAATCAGGCTATTCAGGAATTTCCTGGTCATTGTATTCTTGGGCTGGATCTGAAAAATGGTAAAATGACTTATGGAGGGTGGCTCGAAACCACTGACCAACAGCTTGAAGTGTTCTTAAAACCAATGCTGGATGCCGGCCTTCAAACGGTTTTATCCACGGATATCGCACGTGACGGGATGCTCACCGGCCCCAATATTGAAATGTACAGGGATCTTCAAAACCGCTTTCCAGATCTTAACTGGATCGCCTCTGGCGGTGTATCATCGGCTGAAGATTTAATAAACCTGAAAAATGAGGGGCTTTATGGGGTTGTTGTAGGCAAAGCATACTATGAAAAGAAAATTACACTGAAAGACCTGGTGTCATGTCAATCTTAAAAATTTCGGTTATAGCAAAACTGAAAAAGCAAAACTGAAAATAACCGTCAATTTATTATTGGCTTATTTCTAACCCGTTTATTTTAATAATTTTTTTCTACAATTAAATAGGTATCCTTTGAATTTCATGTGTAATAACATCAGATGGTATCCATGGATAATCCGGCTGACAATGAATTAAACGAATTGGCAGCGGGTATAAAACAATCAGACCGGCATGCATTTGATCAGCTTTTCCGGTATCTATATCCGCAGCTCGTACATTTTGCGTATAAATATATGCACGACAGGGATGCAGCATGCGATATTGTACAGGATGCTTTTGTTCTTTTATGGCAAACCAGACAGAATATTGATTCCAGTCGTTCTTTAAAAGCTTATTTATTTAAAATAGTACGTAACCGTGCTTTGAATTATATAAGAGACTATTACGGTAAAACAACAGAGCTTAATACTGACAAGATACATGAAGACCGTGATTTATCAATCGAAAATATTGATCATCATAAACATAAAGAAATGTCAAAAAAATTCGATGAGTGGATTGATCAACTGCCGGAACGCCAGCGAGAAGCGTTTGAACTAAGCCGTTACGACGGGCTTGATCATAAAGAAATCGCCAGTGTAATGGATGTCTCTATAAAAACCGTTAATAACCATATTGTGGAGGCATTGAGGAAACTGAGAAGCAGTTATGATTTATATTTAAATGAAATGAATTCTGATAAGAATGGCTGAAAACAAAAAAAATATCCATGGTAAATCCGGGGCAAAGGATTTATTCGAACAGCTGCCGGCTGAAGAACGAAACCGGCTGAAAGAAGTGTGGAATAAAAGTGAACCGGCTGTTGGTTATTCATTTGAAATACCGGATGATGAAATTGAACGTGCTCTTGAAATTGTTCACAAAAAAATGGATCAGGGGCGGGATGATTACGGTAATAAACCAACCAAAATCAGGTACTGGCTTCTTGCGGCGGCTATTTTATTCATTACCTTCGGGACCGCTTATCTGCTGATTCCTGTAACGATGACCGTTCCTCACGGTGAGATAATAGCAATTGAACTACCGGATGGATCGGGTGTGGAAATGAACAGTGGCACGAAACTCAGGTACAGCCGTCTGTATACCCTGCTGAACAGAGATATTACTTTAAATGGAGAAGCATTCTTCACTGTTCAGGATGATGCTCTTCCCTTCCGTGTTTTTGCCAACGGAACGGTTACCGAAGTAACCGGAACCCGTTTTAACGTGCGCTCCTGGAATGATGAACCTGCTGCTGAAACAAGTATAGCAGTTTCAAGTGGACAGGTTCTCTTTTATCCTGAAAATCGAAGGGAGATTCATGTTGAACTGAATTCCGGAGAAACCAGCAGATGGAATCCTGATTTAGAAAAACCATCTGTTCCACAAATCATTGACATCGGGCAGATATCAGCGTGGCGAAACCGGATGCTTGTTTTTAATAACAAACCACTTTTGGTAATTTTCAAAGAACTGGAACGTACATTTGATATACGAATCCAACTGGAAGCCAAAAATGTGGGGATGGATTCTTTAACCACATACTATACCGAACCACATAATCCGGAGTCGATTGTTGAGGATATATGCAGAGTGAAAGGCCTTCGTTTCGCAAGAACATCCGATGGTTTCCGCATTTTTAAATAGAATTTAACCAATATGAAATTTGCCGGTATTCATACTATTTCTGTTTTACTTTTGTTTATTGTGATGCCGGAATTTCTTGCAGCTCAATCGGACGAAACGGAAAGGTATTCTTTTGATTTCAGAGGTGAATCTCTTGAGTATGTATTGGATCATATTACAAGAATTGTTGAAATAGACCTTGTTTATGATCCTCAGATTATCCGGGGAATTCACATTTACAAACGAATCAACAATCAGCCTTTTCCGGCATTGCTTCAAAAAATTTTTGAAGAAACGGATCTCGATTATATCACCCTTTCTTCAGGTACATATGTGATTGTGCGAAAAGTGGAGCAAAAACCGGCGTTTGGAACATTTTCCGGCAGTGTAACAGATCGTGATACCGGTGACCCGCTACCAGGGGCCACTGTTCTGCTTGCTGATATATCAGGAGGTACCACTACTAACCGGGCGGGAATTTTTTCCCTTCCAAAGTTAATCAGCGGATCATATGATGTCATTTTCAGTTATGTCGGCTATGAGCCGGTTTATATTTCCATCGATATCAAACCTGGAAATCATTTACAGCAACAGATTCAAATGAAACCCAAACCTGTGGATATTCAACCTGTTGTTGTTGAGGCCCACCGTCCTCGTTTGCCCAATCAGGGACGTAATGACAGTTCGATCAACCCAAATACAGAATGGACACCTGCCGGATTCACCCGTGATCCAATCCGTTCACTAAATTTGAGTTCCGGTATCCAATATGGGCTTCCCATGACTGATCTGCACCTGCAGGGTGGCCAGCAAAGTGAACACCGGATCATGCTTGATGGTGTTCCCATTTATAATCCTCACAGTTTCGGGCAGTTATTCAGCTCCTTCAGTCCGTTTGCTATCGGCAGTATAAACCTGCATAAAGCGGGATTTAATGTGGAAGAAGGCAGCCAAATCTCGGGCATAGTAAATCTGAATCATGATCTTGCCTATTCCGAAAAGAATCAGGGGATATTACATGCTGATCCGCTGAGTGTGAATGCCCGCGGTAATTTTCACATACCGGCAGGGAATTCAGGCCTGAATATCATGACTGCTCTTCGCACGAACGTCTGGGATGTTTTTAAAGAACCGACGTTAAAAAATTCACTCAGCGAATGGAACTTTATTGATCCACTGATTACGAATCAGGTTTTTGATCTTGAAGGAGATGCTGCCGCCTATCGACCGTCACGCCAGCAGTCGGATGTACAGTTTTTTGATTACCACCTTGCGACAGGTTACAAAATAAATGCTTACAGTACTCTTTCAGCATCATTATACCTGGCCGATAATTCCGTAACAACCGAACTGTTAAGCGAAGCTTCACCGGAGGCGGATGTTCCTCCTTTTCTTTATGCAAACGATTCTTACAGCTGGAACAATGCAGCAGGACAAATCACATGGAACAATGTAGTATCTCCAAGATTTGATATTTCTGTCAATGCCTCTTACAGTGCCAGTTCATTCCGTCATACCTCCCGGATTGAAACAAGCCAGAATCCTAATATCGGAAGCTTTGATGATTTAACAACAGGCACTGCCTTTGAGGAATTTCGTTCGGCCCGGCGTTTTCTTCCAATTCAAATCGATGGAAACCGTATACGGCATTTTACACTTCAATCGGATGGAAGTTACAGTGTTTCGCCCCGCTTTCAGCTGGATGGAGGTATTCGGCTTGAACGTGTAACTTCGAATGTAGATCTGGACGATCGTTTTTTTCTTCCTGCCGATACCCGTCAGCGTTCGGTTATCCTCAGTAGTTATATAAACGGTGAACATCGTTTCGGCGATTCCTGGAATGCTGCCTTTGGTACACGATTCACTTATCTGAATAACTCCATTGGCCGTTTATTTTTAGAACCCAGGGCTTCTGTGCAGTACGATAATCCCGATTCGAAGGCAGGATACTGGTCTGTCCGGTTTACCGGTGGCTTGCACAGACAGTTTATCAACCAGCATGATATAACCAATGCCGGACCGACTTCCATTGTGCCATCCATTACCGTATGGAGCCATGCCGGTGATACGGAAATCCCCAAAGCTGTTCATTTCACCGGTTCTTTCTTCATTGAACCGGCAGAAGGTACAACCATTAAATTTGAAAGCTTTTATAAATGGCAGCCAAAGGCAACCATTACCTCTTACACCAATCTGAATACCGGATTTCAGATTGAGCGAGACGAGGTTACTGCTTTTGCCGAGACCACCACAATGCGTGCATTTGGCAGCGGAATCAGAGTAAATCAGGAGCTTGCCGGTTCGCGGATCAACCTGATGGCCGGATATGATTACAGTTTTTCACGAATCGATTTTTCTACACAGTTTGGCAAATCCATCCAGGCACCCTGGAATGAACCTCACAGTGCTCAATTCAGAACTCTTTGGCATATTTTGCCAAATGTATCGATGCTTGGTAAATGGCAGGGTATCTGGGGCCGTGCATGGGCTTTCCGGCAATCCTATTATAATTTCCTGCTTTTTCAGGATCTTCCCGGATTTTCTTTCGATAACCCGGAGAATGACAAACTGAAATCCTTTCAGCAGGTGGATCTCTCTTTTATCTACCGGCCGTCTTTCGGAGGAACCGGCTTTGAATTCAGAGTAGAGCTGATTAATATTTTAAACCGCCTGAATACGATTGATCAGAGTCTGCTGCCTGTTCAAAACAGCGAAGAGGAACGCCTTGAAATCCGCGAAAGAACTCTGCCCGGTTTTTATCCGTCTGCATCGGTTCAATTCAGTTTTTGAATTAATTATTCGGGTTATTCACCTTCCCCATAAACAGATTGACTCCGCTCGTACGCTCGTGAATGATAAATACAAAGGGCCGGTTTACAATCATGGAAGGCGGTGCAGAAGCTATACCAAATTCAACGGAAGTTACTGCGGCTGCCTCCGTACCCTCTTCATCAACACTGATAAACGCTTTGTGTTTTACCTCACTGATAAAAAGGTCTTCAACATTAGCAATGCCGGTAAAATCAGACTGTGCAGGATTAAAAGCAATTTCCATACCCATTGATTTAAGAATTTCATTGAATGTAATTTTATATTCAAGGTCAAATTTCGGGAACTGCAGGGGTATATCGCCAGCCACCAGTTCATTGCGCCATTTCTCTATATTTTCGGCTGTGATATAATCCGAAACAAAATCATCGATCGGCATAGAGTTATCTGCCGGCATCAGTACAGACATGGAAAAAAGGCTGTCGCCATAAGGCAATTCAATCATCCGGACCTCATCAGAAAAAAAAGCTGCAAATGAACCCCTTTGTTTCATCATATCCACTTCGGTTGTTCCACCGGTTTCAAGATGAAAATCGGCTGTTACCGTATCTTCCGGATCAAACTGATTCATCCAGTCGCCCTTAAAAAAAAGTGCGTTGATCAGAAACATGACGGCATCTCCCGGGATCGGCTCTTCTAAAATTTTCTCAATCAGCTCATTTGTATACTCTTTTACCCATTTGTTTATAATATCTACTGATTCGGGGTCATTAAAATCAAGTTCACTGAACGATGCGTCAAAATACGTTTCAAGCCTTTCAATAAAATCCTCTTTCACCTGAAAACCTTCCCGTGCCCATATTGAATTGGCTATTTTAAACTGAACTTCAGGGTCTATTGATGATAAAAGCTCAATCAGAGAACGGTA
>JBHJOO010000576.1:0-6327 GCA_050329675.1 Balneolaceae bacterium | reverse complement strand
AAATAATGCGTCATTCACTGCCCAACCTGTTTGAGAATCTACAAAAAAAAGTGCTTCTATACCGAGATTAAAACCGAAAGGGATAATCGTCCAGGTTTTCCCGCCATCCGTTGATTTTAATATGGTTCCATTCTGGCCACCGATCCAGCCAATGTTATCATCAATAAAAAAACTGAATTTAGTTTAGAGGTGGTCCCCGAATCAATCAATTCCCATAACCCACCGGCGTTTTCTGTAATAATTACATTACCTGCATCTCCTGAAACAATGATTTTATTTTCATTAAATACATGAAAGCTGTTATTACGTTTTCCATTTGGCAACGGATCAAGCCACTCCCACTCTCCATTTTGAGCCGATATCCGGTCGGTGACAACAAATCCAGATATTAATGATATAATGATACTTGCAATCAATATTCGTATATGTGTTACCATAATCTGACTATAAAAAGAAAGTTTTATTCGGTTTAAGTTAATAATGTAGTCAGTCACAGATAACAATAGATTGTGGAGTACAGGTCGCATTAAAGGTTGCCTGAACATTGACCTCCGTATCATTATTAGAATAAATGGCGTTGAATGACACTTCACCCTCCAAATTTTCAGATGAAGATGAAGTAATGATGAGCTGTCCGGAAACAGAACGGAAATTTTGTTGGCTTTCCCCCGGATTAAAGAACACAAATTCTCCGTGTGCACCGGAGTTTAATTCACCTAAAGCCGTTGATCCATTCTGAGGGCGATTTTCTGTTGAAAGGGCTACATTTACCGCAAAAACGACATCATTAGAGCCCGTAGAATTCATAGAAAGTACAAATATATTTCCTGTGGGAGGCCCGAGCTGCTGAACGCCAAAAATAGCAACTCCCGAAAACTCCTGATTGAACTCTCCGGAAACCACGGCTTCAAACATTCCGAAATCAGGCACATCCTCACCCGAATTACTGCCACATGCATTCAGAATAATCAAGACTGTCAAAACTCGGAAAATAAACCCGATTCGAATAGTTTTAGATTGTATTTTTCCTAATTTAAAGTTCATAATTTAGGTTGTTTGTATTTTGACTATTCCGAAATCTGTTCACTGTCGGTTAAAAAATAACGTGACTCCATAATCCCCCTTTTTTATAAAATCCACTTTCGGTCAGAATTCCGTAATCGCCATAACTTTTTTTATTTGTCTAAGCAGGCATTCAAAATGATCTCAAACCGAAAATAATTCGAAGCATACCCCGCTAATTCTCTACAGCAGTTACAGATGCATTCTCCGGATCGAATATGTTTGCAGACAGCAGCCAGCGGTCAAACTCTTCATCTCCCATGGAAGCCCTCATCTGACGTGAACTTATGGCCGCTCCATCAACCTGAATGCTTACTACAAAAAAATAGCTGGTTGACCGTACAACCCCATCTATAAGCATATCATATTCGGGGCCTGCATTTGACAGAGCGTTGTCCAGAGCATCTTTTACATTCCAGCCAAAGCCAAATACATAACTTTTTTTCCCGGAAGTTTGAACTGCAGTAGTTCTGTCAACACCTAATTCAACATTTTTTGAACTGATGGTCGTGAAATCAACAAGCCGTTGTGTACAGCCTGTTAAAGAGAATGATGCAATAAATATCGTTAAAAGAAGCAGTTTTGTTATTTTCATTTTTTTTCCCTTAAGGTTAATGGTATGTTTAAAAGCTATTGAATTACACAAATATTAATACGAACTGATTCAGTTCTTATTTGTATTACGTAAATGGACCATATAGCCCGTCATATTTTTTATAAAAAAATTATTCCTGATTTTTACAGTGTCTATGATATCGATTTTTTAAGGTGGGCAATGTCCGGTTCTGAAAGAGCCAAAGATTGAAGTATCTTTTCAAGAATAAAATACCGGGTGAGACCTGACAGGTTTAGTTCGCTATCTCATACATAGTTACTGTATTGAGTTGAAACCTGTAAGGTCTTTATCCGGCAAATGAGAATTGACTTTGCAATAGTTTTTTTGAATTGAATACAGAATCAAGTGTCGCCATTTCAACTCTCTCGTTACCGGCCCGACTCCATCTCCATCTCTATTTTGGCTATTTTTTCAGCCTCACCGGTCTTTTCATAAAGTTCTACAAGCCTGTGAAGAGCTTCTTGTGTATCCCGGTGTTCCGGCCCGAAAACTGAATTCAGGATTTGATAACCGTTTAACAGGAAAGTCTCCGCTTCATCATAACGAGATATTGCAGTAAGCAGAGATCCGTATTTACTCTGAAAGCCTGCAAGAATATCGTGATTCGGCGCCAGCTGTTGTTCGAGCACTTCCATGCATTTATCAAATTGCAACTCTGCATTCCTCAGATTTCCTGTTAAATGATGCAAGTGAGCCAGATGGCATTGTGTGGTTGCCGTAAACTCGTGTTGGTCTCCGTAACTTGCATGTAATATCTCCACAGCTTTCTCATAGTTTACACCCGCCCGATCATAATCACCTCTCTGCTGGTATATTCCTGCAAGATTCGTATGGGTAACAGCTATGTATCGATGGTTGGGATCCAGAATTTGTTCATTTATCTCAAGAGCTCTTGATAGAACAGACTCTGCACGATCTAATTTACCGGCTCGCTGTAATACACCGCCAAGCTGCATCATCGATAAAGATGTTTCAAAATGATAATCCCCAAGATTCAGCTGTTTAATTCGAAGAGCTTCTGTCAACACTGAATCGGCTGCTTCGTATTTCCCGGTTATATCCAAAAGAACCCCAAGATTGGAGAGATCCGAAGCTATACTTACATGATCAGGCCCAAGAACCTCGCTTGCAACCTGAATTGATTCATGCAATAATTGTTCAGCTTCGCTATAGTTACCCTGGTTTGCAAGATTTACCGCCAGATTATTTAAACTGTGAGCAAGCAGCACATCCGGTTCACGGTATATCCTCCGCCTGATATCAAGTGCCTCACGGTAAATAGTTTCTCCCTCTTCATACTTACCCTGATTGGTAAGAACCACTCCCAGATTGTCAAGTGTCGTGGCAATATCAGGATGGTCATCCGGCAAGTATTGAACACGGATTTCCAATGCTTCACGAAAAAAAACCTCCGCACTGTCTAATTGTCCGTTATAGCGGTGGAGCAGTCCAAGGTTTCCAAGAGATTCTGCCGTTTCAATTGACTTCTCATCGATTTCACGCCGGATCTTTAAAGAGCGATTCAGTAAAGATCCTGCCATATTAAAATCACTCAGGTTAATATAAACCCTGCCAAGAACATTAAACATCTGAGCCTGAACTTCCGGTTTGTCTGATAATTCTTCAGCCCGATCTGCCCCTCTTTTTAAAAGATCATAAATATCTACATTATCCGCACCGGCTGTAAATGGATCACCTGATTCAAATAACCCAACCAGATATTCACTAACCATATTTGCTTTTTCAGCTTCTGATTGGGCAAAGGCTCTTTCTTTTGCAAGCTGTGAAGTATAATAGGTTACCATACCAATGATTAGTAAAAAAATCAGGCTCAAACCGGTGACCATTTCCCTGTTTCGCTTCACAAACTTATTGAGCCTGTATACGAAACTATCGGGCCGTGCCTCAAGTGGCTCATTATTTAGAAAATGTCTGATATCCCTGATTAATGACTCAACAGTTAGATACCTGCGCTGTACGTCTCTATGCATTGCTTTCAAACAGATGATGTCAAGCTCCGACCATGAACTTTTACTGACATTTGCAAACCTTTTCATTTCAGGAGACAAACCAAAATATTTTACTGATACTTTTTCAGGGTCCTGATGCAGCACAAGTTGTTCGAATTGACCGGGTGTAAGATTCCTGGAATCAAAAGGGAGTTCTCCACAGAGTAATTCAAAAAATAGCACACCTAATGAATAAACATCCGTATGAACACCGGCGGATTCACCTTTTAATTGTTCAGGAGCTGCATAAGCCGGAGTCATCATCTGAAAAATCGTCTCGGTTTGCAATGGATTCTCTTCCAGAACATCGATCTGCCTGGCAATACCAAAATCCAGCAGTTTTACCGTTCCATCAGCGGTTACAAGAATATTGGATGGTTTCAGATCCCTGTGAATGACTGCCTGACGGTGTGCATAATTAACAACCTCACAGACAGAAAGAAATAGTTGAATCCTTTGTTTTAAATCCAGGTTATTTTCGTTGCAATATTCCGTTAATGGCATACCATCTACATACTCCATAATGAAATATGGTGTGCCATCCGGCAGTGCATCTGCTACATAAAGACGAGCGATATTATGGTGATCGAGCTGAGCAAGTAACTTTTTCTCCATCTCAAACCGTTTTCTCCGGGCCGGAGATAATTGGGCATCCCTTAACACTTTCAATGCAACTTTACGGTCCAGTTCCCTGTGTTTGGCAAGATAGACTATCCCCATTCCTCCCTTGCCTAAAACCTTTAGAATTCGATACGAGCCAATGGTATCCGGGTGCAGCTGGGAGCCCTCAAACAAGCCGAGGGCCATCTGGCTCAGTTCTCTGTTTAAGATAGAGGCCGATTCTTCATCCGCTTCAAGAAGTGATAGAACATCTTCAAGAAGCTGATCATCACCCTCACAAGCTGTTTCGAGAAACGTGCGTCTTAATGCATCGGGTAATGTTAATGCTTTGTGAAAGAGAGTATGTAGTTCTTCATATCGTTGAGAATCCATGTCATATGCCCTGCAATTTAATTTTTAAGCCGTGCAGAAAGCCATGCTTTTGCAGTTCTCCAATCCCGCACCGCAGTGGATTCGGAAACGTCAAGCAGCCCTGCGATCTCCAGGAGATTGTATCCGCCAAAAAAACGGTATTCAACCAGTTTTGCCTGACGCGAATGAAGTTTTGCAAGATCATTGAGTGCATGATGAAGTGAAAGAAGTTCTTCCACGTTCGATTCATTACCATCAATATCTTCATTAAAAGTCACAAAATTTAGGTCACCACCCCTCTTTTTCGCAGATTCGCGCCGGGCTGCATCCACAAGTATTTGACGCATTGCATGGGCTGCAATCCTTTTAAAATGCTTTTCAGATTCGGCATCAAATACGGAAGATTTCTTTAATTTTAAGTAAGCCTCATTTACAAGTGCTGTTGGATTGTAGGTTTGGCCCGGATCTCCGTTTTTTACAATTGCAGCCAGCCGGCGCAACTCCTCGTATGTAATACTGAAAATTTTGTCAAGATCTTCCCCGGATGTATTCATTTCCATTTCAAACTCCTCCACCTTCTTTACATAAAAATATGGAATTGAACTTCATGCATAAGCTCTGTTAGTCCAATCCCATCGTTATCCAATGATTATTTCTGTTTACCCAAGCCAAAAACAGTTGCTTGACTCCAGCTTCAAATTGTTCAATACTATAATTATTTAAAATAAATTAGTCAATTTTTGCACCCATATTTCCCGATTAAAATAATTTAAAGAAACAAAGCCGGATTTTTATAAAAACTTTATGAAATATTCACTTTAATTCCTTATTTAACATTCACATAAAACTAATAACCAAGATGAAAATCGGCTATGGCTAATCCAGTTTTTGACTTGTCAAAACACGAAATAAAGGTAAATAATATCATAAGAAATCCATCTCCCGCAAAGTTTTATGAAGATGCAATCAAATTTGATCCGGGCTCAGCTATTACTGATAACGGTTCGCTTGTCGTTAGATCGGGAAAGCGTACCGGGCGCAGCCCTGCCGATAAAAGAGTCGTTAAAACCGAGGGAATGAGTGATGATATCTGGTGGGGTAATATTAATATTCCGCTGGATGAACACACCTATAAAATCAATCATCAGAGAGCCATTGATTACCTGAATACATGTGAACGCCTGTACGTGATTGACGGATTTGCCGGGTGGGATTTCGAATACCGTCTCAAAGTACGGATTATTGCAGAGCGGCCGTATCATGGCCTTTTTATGCATAACATGCTGATTCGCCCCTCATCCGAAGACCTCAAAAATTTTGGTGAACCCGATTTTGTGGTTTTCAATGCGGGTAAATTTCCAGCCAACACTTTCACAGAAGGGATGACTTCTGATGCAAGTGTTGATGTGAATTTTAAAACAAATACGATGGTTATTCTTGGCACCGAATATGCCGGAGAAATGAAGAAGGGTATATTTACTGTAATGCATTACCTGATGCCGAAAAAAGATGTATTGTCAATGCATTGCTCGGCTAATGAAGGTGACTCTGAAGAGGATGTTGCGCTCTTTTTCGGGCTTTCCGGAACCGGTAAAACTACACTGTCTGCCGACACCAACCGCAAGCTGATAGGTGATGACGAACATTGCTGGAGTGATAAAGGAATCT
>JBHJOO010000134.1:0-6327 GCA_050329675.1 Balneolaceae bacterium | reverse complement strand
CCGGCTTCTTTAAAAATATCGATTAATGGTGTTCCGAAAATAGTTTCTGTTTCAAGAGCACGAGCTATTTCAGTAGTAGCGGGAACAATGTAGGTATCCAGTTTCAGCGTGTGGCCTTTGATAATTTCAGCAGCCGCCCTGAAATCGGAAAGTTTGCCACCGGTACACGATCCGATATAAGCACGATCGAGGTTTGTTCCTTCAAGTTCTTCAGCAGTTGCTTTATTATCGGGGCTGTGAGGTTTGGCTACCATAGGCACCATATCTTCCAGATTGTAAAAATGTTCACTGTGAAACCTTGCATCCGGATCACTGTAAACCGGCTCAAAGCTTTTATTGGTACGCGCCCTTACATAGGCTTCGGTTACTTCATCACACTCAACCACGCCATTTTTACCTCCGGCTTCAATAGCCATATTTGTGAGTGTCATTCTGTCTTCAATGGTCAGAGCCTTAATGCCCGGGCCGGCAAATTCCATTGTCCGGTAGGTAGCACCGTCGGTACCGATATCACCGATTATTTTGAGAATAATATCTTTTGCCATCAGGTAGGGAGGCAGGGTATTTCCCTCTAAAACAAATCTCATGGTTTCCGGAACTTTCACCCAAAGCTTACCGGTGCCCATTATAAATGCGGCATCCGTATTGCCGATACCCGTAGCAAATTGTCCGAAAGCCCCGGCGGTGCAGGTATGTGAATCGGTTCCGAAAAGTACTTCACCGGGACGTGTAAATCCTTCTTCGGGAAGAGCTACATGGCAGACGCCTTTATATCGCTCAGATCCAACATCATAATAATGAGGTAAATCCTGATCGGCGGCAAAGGCCCGGAGTATATCAACATTTCTGTTGGCATATTTATCTTTGGTGAAAATATAATGATCGGGGATGATGACCAGTTTGTCTTTATCCCAAACGCGGGCATTTTCGCCAAACTCTTTGCGAAAAATGGATATGGCAGGCGGCCCGCAAACATCGTGGGTCATCAAAACATCTACATTTACCCAAACGCTTTCACCCGGTTCAACTCTTGCCCGGCCACTTCGATTTGCAAGAATTTTTTCTGTTAATGTCATGCTCATGATTAAAGATATTTTGAATTTATACGAATTTAATTTTCGTTGATTTTATTTTTATTAAACATGTGATATGGTTGTATCACCGGATATTTTTTTATGTGGTACTACTTCAGATAAAAGATTTATCAAATCACTGTTATTGACTATTTTCTTTTCATCTGCAAGTCTTGTAACCTTGATATAGATACTGTCAATCTCACTTTTAGAGAGTTCAAAACCCATTTCCTGCAGTTTTCTGTTGAGGGCAAATCGTCCTGAATGTTTACCAAGTACAATTTTGTTTTTGGCAAGTCCAACGGATTCAGGAGTCATAATTTCGTAAGTAAGCGGATTATTCAGGACACCATGCTGATGTATTCCCGCTTCATGAGCAAATGCATTTTCACCAACTATTGCTTTGTTTGGCTGTACGCCATGGCTGGTAATTTCGGTAAGCAATTTGCTCGACATGATAATTTCATCAGTTTTTATATTCGTTGTCTGTTCAAAATTAATCTGGCGGGTAGCAATTGCCATTACCACTTCTTCGAGTGAAGCATTCCCGGCGCGTTCTCCAATTCCGTTAATTGTACACTCTACCTGCCCGGCTCCATTTTGAACAGCAGTAAGTGAATTGGCAACTGCCAGGCCGAGGTCATTATGGCAATGTACACTTATGACCGCCTTATCGATATTCGGTACATTTTCTTTAATGTTTTTGATAAGGGTGCCATATTCCCATGGGAGTGCGTAACCAACTGTATCCGGTACGTTGATAATGGATGCACCGGCGTCAATTACAGCTTCAAAAACCCTGTAAAGAAACTCCGGCTCACTTCTCGAAGCATCCTCGGCTGAAAACTCGACTTCATCACAATACTTTTTCGCCATTTCCACAGCCTTGACGGCAGATTCGACCACCTGGTCCCGGCTCTTGCGGAGCTTGTATTTCATGTGGATATCAGACGTGGCTATAAATGTGTGGATTCTTGGTTTGGCTGCCGGTTCAAGCGAAGCAGCAGCTGCTTCAATATCAATACTTGCCGTACGGCAAAGAGCGGCAATCGTTGTTGATTTAATTTGTCTGGCAATTTCTTTAACTGTTTCAAAATCACCCTCCGAAGCGATTGGAAAGCCTGCTTCGATTACATCGACTCTGAGACGCTCAAGCTGACGGGCCATTTTGAGCTTTTCGCTCTTGTTCATACTGAACCCGGGCGACTGCTCTCCATCACGGAGAGTCGTGTCAAATATGGTTATCTGTTTATTCATGGTTTTATGCGTTTTTTAATTTCCGGTTGATATCTTTTTTGAAAATGTGGATCTGTGACCCAATCATTTGGTTTTTTAAGCAGTCGCAAGACTGCGTAGATTTTCAACCAGGCTTAAAACCTGATGGTTATCAGCTGATCTGTACGTCATCAGTGGCCCTGTTTTTTTTGGTTATCGTTGAGTGGTTGAGTAAATAGTAATTTATGCTGTCGGTCAATGCCTGCCAGCTTGCATCAATAATATTCTCCGAAACACCCACGGTACCCCAGGAGCTGCCGTTTTGACCCGAATCGATCAATACGCGGACTCGTGCACCGGTACCGTCTTTTTCATTCAAAACACGAACTTTATAATCCCGAAGCTGTACTTTTGCAATATCAGGATAGAATTGGCAGAGTGCTTTTCGTAAAGCGCGGTCGAGTGCATGAACCGGCCCGTTGCCTTCAGCCGCACTGTGTTCGGTTTGTCCGTTTACATTTACACGAATCGTTGCCTCGGAACGGGTTGCTCCCACAGCATCTTTTTCCACAATTACCCTGATTCCTTCAAGGGTAAAAAACTCTGACCAGGGTTCCGTCATCTTCTTTACAAGCAACTCAAAGGATGCTTCGGCAGCTTCAAACTGGAAGCCATCGTTTTCCAGCTCTTTAAGCTTTTGTACAATTTTTGGAACCTCCTCATTATTTTTTTTGAGTTTCATGCCCAGTTCATCAGATTTGTAACAGATATTGCTTTTACCGGAAAGGTCAGATACCAACACACGCCGGACATTCCCAACTTCCTCCGGCTTGATGTGTTCGTAGGTTTGCTCATTCTTCATTACGGCACTGACGTGAATCCCTCCTTTATGGGCAAAAGCACTGCGGCCTACATAAGGCAATTTGTTATCGGGAACCAGGTTTGCTACTTCACTGACAAATCGTGAGAGTGTCAAAAGCCCGGATATGTTTTCTTCAGGAATACACTTTATTTGTTGCTTTATCTGAAGGTTGGGAATTACCGAACAGAGGTTGGCGTTGCCACACCGTTCACCGTATCCGTTTATCGTTCCCTGAAGATGAGTACAGCCGGCGGCAACAGCGGAAAGAGTGTTGGCAACGGCGAGTTCACAATCATTATGTGCATGAATTCCAAGTTCAGCAGTAGTTTTTCTCTTTACTTCATCAACAATTTCTGAAATTTCATGAGTAAGCGTTCCACCGTTTGTATCACAGAGCACAAGAGTATCCGCACCGGCAAATTCAGCAGCAGCAAGTGTTTTTAATGCATATTCCGGGTTATCTTTGTACCCGTCGAAAAAATGTTCGGCGTCATAAATAACTTCCTTTCCATTCTTCTTTAGCCATGAAACCGAATCGGCAATAATCTTGAGATTTTCTTCAGGAGATATTTGCAAAGCCTGATGCACATGCAATAACCACGACTTGCCAAAAATGGATACGGTGTCGGTTTCGGCATCGAGTAATGCCCTGATATTACGATCCTCTTCAGGAACTGAGCCTGCCCGGCAGGTACTTCCAAAGGCCACAATTTTTGCATTGCGGAATTTTCGTTTTTTAACACGATTAAAAAATTCCAGATCTTTGGGGTTAGATCCGGGCCAGCCGCCTTCGATATAATGGATACCCATTTGATCGAGTTTGACGGCTATGCGCACTTTGTCATCGGCTGAAAAAGAAACTTTTTCGCCTTGCGTGCCATCTCGTAAAGTGGTATCAAATATTCGGACTGAAGTTGGCATTATTCGGCAGGTTGAGGTTCTGATTTATTTGCTGCTTTTTTGTCTTCTTTTATCCAGTTCATCATCGAGCGTAGCTGCTTGCCAACTTTTTCGATTTCATGTTTACCGAGATCGGATCTTTGCCGGTTAAGATTTGGCAATCCGTCTTCGTTCTCTTTGATCCATTCATTGGCAAATGATCCGCTTTGTACTTCATGGAGAATCTCTTTCATCCGTTTTTTGGTATCACTGTCTACAATGCGCTCGCCCCGTGTAAGCCCTCCGTATTCAGCAGTATCACTCACAGAATAGTACATCCGTTCGATCCCGCCTTCATACATCAGGTCAACGATAAGTTTTAATTCGTGAAGGCACTCGAAGTAGGCAATTTCAGGCTGATACCCGGCTTCCACGAGAGATTCAAACCCGGCTTTTACCAGTTGTGATGCTCCGCCGCAAAGAACAGCTTGTTCACCGAAAAGATCGGTTTCAGTCTCTTCTTTAAATGTGGTTTCAAGAACACCGGCGCGGGTTCCGCCAATTCCTTTTGCATAGGCAAGAGCTGTATCAGCGGCATTTCCGGTAAAGTCCTGGTAAATAGCAAAAAGGCAGGGTACACCGGAGCCTTCACTAAAAACCCGCCTTACAAGGTGTCCCGGCCCCTTGGGGGCTACCATGAAAACATCTACATTTTCAGGCGGCACAATCTGATCAAAATGGATATTGAATCCATGAGCAAAAGCAAGGGCATTTCCCTCTTCCAGATAGGGTTCGACAGATTCTTTAAAAACTCTTTTTTGATGCTGGTCGGGAATCAGGATCATAATGATATCGCCTTTTTTAGCTGCTTCGGCTGTTTCATAAACCTGAAGCCCTGCATTCTCTGCCTCATGCCAGGATGAACTATCTTTTCGCAGGCCAACCACTACGTTGATGCC
This sequence comes from Balneolaceae bacterium, assembly GCA_050329675.1. Taxonomy (GTDB): domain Bacteria; phylum Bacteroidota; class Rhodothermia; order Balneolales; family Balneolaceae; genus CAYVBJ01. The sequence goes on along the minus strand of JBHJOO010000134.1, from coordinate 1,339 downwards.
ACTGTCATTAAGGTTCAGGGCATGAGCATGTCCCTGGCTTCCATAACCGATTACAGCTACTGTTTTATTTGCGAGTTGATCCAGATTGGCATCCGGATTATAATAGACTTTTGCTTTCATTGATTTTTATTGGTTTAAGGATTTAAAATTTTTAAGAGATTTAGCTCAAGTTCTTCGTACAGCTTCGTGTCCTCGAGTCTTCGTGGTAAAAAAAAACGGCAGTTTATTGCCACGAATCCGCCAGGGGTTAATCATTGTCATAATATTGTCATCAAATCTCATTATGCAAGCCCTTTAAATTCACGTTTCATTGCAACACTGCCGGTACGCGCAACTGAGATAATGCCGAATGGCCGCAAAACTTCAATTAATGCATCGATTTTGTCGCGGTTTCCGGTTACTTCAAGCGACAATTTTTCCTGGCTCAAATCGATGACCTTGGCATTAAAAGCCTGTGCAACCAGCATAATTTCAGTTCGTCCTGCTGTAGAACTGGATACTTTAATCAAAGCCAATTCACGTTCGATAAACTTTTTATGAGTCAGGTCGGTGACTTTTAGAACATCAATCACATTATGCATATGCTTGGTAATCTGTTCCACCGTTTTTTCATCTCCGTATGTGGTAACCGTAATCCTGGCCATTCCGGGATCAGCCTCTGAAGCAAATGTGATGCTGTCAATTTCGAAACCCTTGCCACTGAAAATCCCGATAATTCTCGAAAACGAGTTTAAATTATGCTTCAACAGCACCGACAAAGTGTGTTTCAATTCTGTTGCTTGTATTGTTGCAGTTTGATTATTACTCATTTGCCAGCTTCCAGATCAGATTCAACCATTTCATTTAATGCAGCGCCGGAGGGTACCATCGGATAACAATTTTCGTGTTCAACTACCCTGAAATCCATAAGTACCGGCCCGGTATCAATTTTCATCGCTTTTTCAAGAATATCTCTCATTTCCGCTGGATTGGTCGCCCTGAATCCGGTTGCTCCATAACATTCTGCCATTTTTACGAAGTCAGGGTTATTACTTCCAAATACAGAATGGCTGTATCTTTTATTGAAAAAAAGCTGCTGCCACTGTCGTACCATACCGAGACAGGCATTATTCATCAAAGCAATTTTTACCGGAATTTTGTACTCAACAGCCGTTGCCAGTTCATATGAAGACATTTGAAATCCGCCGTCCCCTGTAATACAAACCACATCACGATCGGGGCAGGCAATCGCTGCTCCTATAGCTGCGGGAAAACCATATCCCATTGTGCCTAATCCACCTGATGTAATCCAGGAGCGCGGATGATTATATTGATAGTGCTGTGCCGCCCACATCTGATG
>JBHJOO010000103.1:0-10940 GCA_050329675.1 Balneolaceae bacterium | reverse complement strand
CTGCGCCGTATGCACGCGCTTCAAATATTTGGTATGGATCAATAATAAAATCTTTGCGCAACAATGGAATAGGAATTTCATTAGATATCTTTTCGAGATACTTAATCGAACCCTGAAAGAATGGCTCGTCCGTAAGAACAGAGATGGCGGAAGCTCCATGCTGATAGTAGGAATTGGCTATTTTCAATGCATCAAAATCCTGGCGGATGACACCCTTCGAGGGCGAGGCTTTTTTTACCTCTGCAATAATAGACACATCTACACTGCGTTTTTTCAGGCTCTGGCTGAACGATTTTCTTGGCTTCTCAAAATTTTCAAGAGACTCCAGGTCCTTTAGTGAGACACTCCGTTTCCGTTTTTTAAGATCGGATAATGTTCTTTCAACAATTTGCCCGAGAATAGTAGCCATATCAGGATAACACCTCGTTCGTTGCAGTTATAAAATCGTTCAGTTTCTTCAGGGCATTGCCGGATTGAATACTGTCATCAGCCAGTTGAACTGCTTCTTTCAGATGATCAGTCAAACCGGAAACGGTGATAGCAAAAGCTGCATTTAGTACGACAATATTCTTTTTTGCATTTCCTGCTTTGTTTTCCAGAACTGCTTTCAATATTTCAGCATTTGTGTCACTATCCCCGCCCTTCAGTTCGTTCATACCGGCCATTTTAAATCCCAATGTTTCCGGATTAAATACGGATGTACTGATTTCCCTGTTACCATTCATGCTAAAAACATGTGTTGCATCTGAAAGGCTTACCTCGTCAAGACCGTCAAGTGAGCTGACAGTAATGGCTTTTTCCGAACCCAGATTTGATAGTATCCGGATCATATCGGCTGCTGCATCTCTGCTGAAAGCACCAATTACCTGACGTTTTACACCCGCCGGATTTAAAAGCGGCCCAAGCATATTAAAAAATGTTCTCATCTTCAGGGCTTTGCGTGCCGGCATTATATACTTCATTGCCGGATGAAAATTGGGTGCAAACATGAAAGCCATTCCGGTTTCATTATAAACAGCTTCAATCTCCTTCTTCTGAAGATTTGCTTTTGCCCCAAGAATTTCAAGTACATCAGCACTGCCGCATTTACTTGATATACTGCGGTTACCGTGTTTTAATACAGGAACTCCGGCACCGGCAGCCACAAACATTGCGGCCGTTGAAATATTGAATGTACCTGATCCATCTCCACCAGTGCCACAAAGATCAACAGCACCCTCCGTATTTACTTCAACAGGTATGGCTGCTTTTCGCATTACTCTCACAAATTCAGTAAGCTCATCAACTGTTTCGCCTTTCATTCTCATTCCAAAAAGAAATGCTGCTGCCTGTTCATTGCTTACATTTCCATCAACAATCTCGGTTAATGCAAAAGAAGCTTCATTAACCGAAAGGTTTTCTGACTCAGAAATTTTTTCGAGAATACTTATAAATGTTTGGGGCATAATCAATAATTAATATTTTACAGGATTAAATTTTCCAAATTATACATTTGCCTTTTCGTAATTTAATTGAATCCAGTTTCGGATGATTTTTGGCCCTTCGGTAGTAAGAATACTTTCAGGATGAAACTGAATGCCTTCAACCGGAAAAATTCTGTGCCGTACACCCATAATCACCCCATCCTCTGTCCAGGCTGAAACCTCGAGTTCATTTGTTGGAATTGAATCCGGATCGAGTGATAGTGAATGATAACGTGTTGCCGTAAAAATATCATCTACGTCTTTAAAGACCGATTTTTTATCGTGATGTATCCCGGAAGTTTTACCATGCATAAGAACAGGTGCATGTACAACCTTTGCCCCATAAACCTGCCCAATTGCCTGATGGCCAAGGCAAACACCCAAAACAGGCGTATAGTTTCCAAATGTCCGGATTACCTCTTCCGTAATCCCTGCATTCTCCGGCCTTCCCGGGCCAGGTGAAATCAGGATTTTATCCGGATTCAGTTCGCGTATTTCATCTATCGTCAACTCATCATTGCGAATCACTTTATAATTTTTTTGATCAGCCGCAACAAGATGCACCAGATTGTAGGTAAAGGAGTCGTAATTATCGATTATCAGGATCATATTTTTAGTATTGAGTCATAACTAATAATAGAAACTTCTGAACAGCCCGGTTACTTCGCGAACCGGCACCATCACTTCTTCGGCTCGTTTTCGGGCTTTTTTTCCTCCGTCACTTAAAACATCGCGAACGTAGTCAGGGTTTCTTTCCAGTTCTCTGCGCCGTTCTCTGGCATCAGCAAATTCTTCGGTAATTAGATGAAGAAGTTCTTTTTTGGCGTGTCCGTATCCATAACCGCCCGAACGGTAGTTTTCAGCTATTTCATTTACTTTCTCATTTTTGGCAAAAAGTTTAATGAGGGCAAAAACATTGCACGATTCCGGGTCTTTCGGTTCATCAAGAGGCGTTGAATCGGTCTGAATTGACATTACTTTCTTTTTCAAAGCTTTACCTTCATCAAAAATATTAATAGCATTTCTATAGGATTTACTCATTTTTCGCCCATCTGTACCCGGCACTGTTGCCACCGATTTCAAAATGTAATCTTCGGGGATAATAAAATATTCTCCTCCATAGGCGTGATTAAATTTGCCAGCAAGATCACGTGCAATCTCAATATTTTGTTTTTGATCTTCTCCTACAGGCACAAGATGCGAATGATAAATAAGTATGTCGGCAGCCTGTAATACCGGATAAGTAAACAATCCGATGTTCGGATTTAAACCCTGTGCTACTTTATCTTTATAAGCGACACCCTTTTCCATCAGTGAAACCGGCGTCAGGCATCCAAGAATCCAGGCCAGTTCGGTTGTTTGCGGTACATCAGATTGTGCAAATATGGTACATTTATCCGGATCAAGACCTAATGCCAAATAATCAAGAACCACATCTTTTGTAAATTCTTCAAGCTGTTTTCCATCATTTACTGATGTAAGAGAGTGATAGTTAGCCAGAAAATAGAAAGCGTCACCTTTATCCTGCATATCAATGTGCTGGCGCATCGCACCAAAGTAATTGCCAAGATGCAGTTTGCCTGAAGGCTGTATACCTGATAAAATCGTTTTCGTTTTTTTACCCATATAAAATTTCAATTTAAAAGATCTCCTGCAGAAATTTTCATCCCCCTGTGAAGGGGGGCAGGGGGATGACCGTCCATCTTGCCATCAGCTAAACCCTTTAATATCATTGCAGATATTTGATTTTGTTATCTTCATATGACTTTCAAACTTTTGTTAACTCATCGCTTTTCATCCCCCGCCGACTTTTCAGTCGGGACTGGCCTGCGCCCTACGTCGGCTGACGGAGGAAATTTCCTTTAAACATCTACAACCAATAAACTAATTTTCATATTAATCGAACTCAGGTTTATACCCACAAAGTTTCCGGCAGAATCATAAAATACAATTTCCAATTCGAATTTCATTCTTCTTTTCCCGATTCATTTAATGCAAGTGCTACTTTTAAAGCTTCAATCAGGGCTTTGGCTTTATTCTTTGTTTCCTGGTATTCATTTTCCGGATCACTGTCTGCTACAATGCCGGCACCTGCCTGGATATACACAGAATCATCGGTAACAAGCATTGTGCGTATAACGATACATGTATCCATATTGCCCGAAAAATCAAAATAGCCTACAGCGCCGGCATAAGGTCCTCGTTTGGTTGGTTCAAGCTCATCAATGATTTCCATTGCCCGGATTTTTGGTGCACCGCTAACTGTACCTGCCGGAAAACACTGCATTAACGCATCAACGGAGGTTTTAGCCGGATCCAGGTCACCGGTAACATCCGATACGATGTGCATGACATGTGAATACCGTTCAATAACCTGATTTCGTTCCAGCTTTACCGTACCCGGTTTGCAGACACGGGAGAGATCATTTCTTCCAAGATCCACAAGCATAATATGCTCTGCAATCTCTTTGGGGTCATTTTTGAGTTCTTTTTCATAATCAAGATCTTCTTCCCTGTTTTGGCCTCTTGGCCGTGTCCCGGCAATGGGAAGCAGCTGGGCTTTTTCATGCTGAACGCGCACGAGTACTTCGGGTGATGATCCCACAAGGGCGAATTCATCAAAATCCAAAAAGAATAGATAGGGCGATGGATTTACCATACGCAGGGCACGGTATAGCATAAACTTATCCCCTGAAAAGGGTACCTGAAATCGCTGTGAAAGTACGACCTGAAAGATATCACCTTCATAAATGTACTTTTTGGCCGTTTTTACCATATCGTGAAACTGTTCACGACCCACATTACTTGTCATTAATTCGGTTTTAAGCGTAAAATGCTGTTTTACAGTACTTAGTGAAAGAGCTTCCCTCTCCATCCGGTCAAGGGCTTCCACAGCATCCCTGAACAAAACTTCGGGGGCCTTTTTCTGGTCTAAAAAAACTGTTTTAATCAACACTACCTGTTGCTTCACATGATCAAATGCAAATATTTCATCATAAAATGCCCAAATCGCCTCCGGCAGCCTGATATCTGCTTCAGGGCAGCTTGGAAGTGATTCAACCTGCCGTACCGTATCGTACGATGAAAATCCAACGGCGCCGCCTGTGAGACGGGGCAGGTCCGGTAGTTCGGGCTCGGTATATTGTGTTGTCAGCCGGTTTAACGTATTAAAATAGGTATCCTCAACTTTTTTCTGCTCACCGGTTATGTGTTCAATGGTTGTTTCTTCTCCATCAAATCGAAGAACCTGGTATGGATTTTTCCCGATAAAAGAATATCTGGCCAGGTGCTCCCCTCCTTCAACCGATTCAAGTAAAAACGGGTAATTTGCTTTATCCCTGATAGCCAGAAAAAGGGATACGGGTGTCATAACATCCGCCAGCAGGCGCCTGCTTACGGGAACAGCGGTATACGTATCCGCCAATTTTTTAAATGTATTCAGATCCATATTTTAAAAATAAAAAAACCCACTCCAGTTTACTGCAGCGGGTTGGTAAAATCATTTAAGAAATTCAGAGAATCACAATTCGCCCACTGCCACGATAAGTAAACCGTGCCACCACCAGGCGATATGACTGTTATGATTTTTCATTGAAAAAGAAACTATGGTTTCAGCAGTTTAAAAGCAATTGGAATTTAAAAAATCACGGTTGATTTACCCGTTAAATCAGCGTACTATTTACAATATTCTTTCAACCAAAGATAACCCAATCACTTCTATTGATTTCAATTGATACGTTTTTTTATTAATCCGAATTCAAGACTCCGGCTCACTTGAAGCGTTTAGCACTCGTTTTATTTTTAACTTTCCCAATGATTTGGTATGGCTGCGATTCTACATCACTGCCACCTGATGAAGATCCTGTTTTGATCAGAAACCTTGTAATTATACCTTCTGAAATTACATTCCAGGCGGAAGATGGAATTCGTGATACGACCATAACCATACAGATGAAGGCCGAAGCTGCCGGATTCAGTGAAGAAAATCCTGTTCAATACTCCATTCTACGAAATGGCAGTGAAGAGATAACCGGCTTTTTTTCATCAACAGGGCCTGGCAATGAAATTGAAGCCAATGTTCAGATCAGCCTTTCTACAACCAGTTTTGAAACCTGGCGATTATTTGTATTCGGGTTTAACAATCTTGCAGAAGGTGAAGTTGTAGAAGGAAAAATAGTAGTAAGAGGAATTTCCACCCAGCCTCCGCAAATCGTTGAGGCATTTAATACTGAATCCGTAAAGATCCCTTCTGAGGGCCAGGAACAGATCAGCTTTTTTGCAAGGGTAGTACACCCGGTTAATCAAACTCTGATTGACCGGGTCGAGTTCTTTTTAATCGACCAGAACGGAAACAGGCTTGGCGGCCCAGGTACTACTTTTGAGATGTTTGATGACGGAGTCATAAATATCGAAGAGGGCCGTATTGATGAAGCTGCAAATGATTCACTTTATTCCAGAGCTCTGTTCATCAATCCAAATAATCAGCCAGATAATGTAGATGTATTTTACTTTGCTACTGACATTTCCGGCCTCAAAAGTGATACCCTGCAAACAACCCTTGAAATCAGGGAGTAAAAGTATGAATCGATTTTCTATAGTAATTCTATTCGTTTTTATTTCTATTACTGATCTGACAGCACAGTTCACAGGAGAGGTCTCCAGTCCGTTTAACACAATCAGACAAAATTCCACTTCCAATATGGAAGCTTTTGGTGATTCACTTTGGGTCGGCCCCGGCTTGAATCGCTGGATTGAATTTCAGGAAGAATGGCTGGTACCCGTCAATGCCGATAGTGTATTTGACGGGCGTGGACGTGTTTTTTCCCTTTCTCTTGCACCAAACCGTATTCTGGCAGGCCTTGGCTTTAATGATACCCGTGACGGGGAAAGCGTTCAAACCGCCCAGGGTTACTATAAAAGTGACGATGGTGGAGAAAATTGGCAGTTTTTGAATTTCCCACTCGATTCGCAACCAAATGAGTCTGTTTGCAGCCCGGGCGCAAGTGGTTTCCAGGCCGGCTGTGATACTACTTTTGTTTACGGGGGTGTGGAGTATGCCCGACTTCGAATTCTTGTCCCTCAGCAGTCTCCCCCATTTGAAGTTGATTTTAAAGAGGATACGTTTATGTCGGTGAACTGGGCATCGGGGTTACTTCGCAGCACAGACGCGGGTGAAACATGGGACCGGATCATTCTGCCACCTTCAACGGAAACAGAGCTGACACCAGACCGTACTTTTATGTGGAGATCTCAGGCCGATGGTGAAACTATCAACCGCTATGATCCCCGTTTTGATAATAACCTTCTTGGTTTTGGCCTGCTCATTGACGATCAGAACCGGGTCTGGGTGGGAACTGCCGCCGGCCTGAATGTTTCAGAAGATGCTCTTACGGAATCCATTGACAGAATTTCCTGGAGGCGAACTGCTTTTGACGGATCTGAAAACGGCCTGATTGGCAACTGGATTATAAAAATTCGTCAGCAGCCCGGTACGGATCGTATCTGGATGACAAACTGGTCATCAGATCCAAATAATGAAGATGGATTTGGTATTGTATATACCGAAGACGGGGGGCAAACATTTGAGCAATTTCTGATTGGAAGACGAATCAATGATATTGGTTTTCATAACGGGGTTATATTTGCTTCCGGCGATCAGGGATTATTTTTGTCAAATGATGACGGAAGAACCTGGCGGAGAATTCATCGGATAGAAAGCCCGAATACGTTTATTCGTGATAATGCCCTGTTTTTTTCTGCGGCATCAACCAACCAGCGGATGTATATTGGAACCAGTGACGGTATCGCATCAACAGCCGATGGTGGCGAAACGTGGCGTATAATCCGAACGGATATGCCCCTTCGCGGCGGCAATATTTATCAGCCCGATGCTCCGGATGTTAATAATTTTGCCTACCCGAATCCATTTTCACCCAGCCAGCATTCGGTCGTACGTATAAAATATGAAGTTGCAGGTTCAGGAAATGTGAAAATCCGGATTTTTGATTTTGGAATGAATCTGGTGCGGACGATATCTGATGAAAATCTATCAGCCGGAACATATGAAACTACCTGGAACGGAGTCGACCGTTTTGGCCGGACAGTTGCCAACGGTACTTATTTCTATATAATTGATACCCCCGGAAACAGGTTTGACGGAAAAATATTATTGCTTGATTGATGAAAAAAGCCAGGATTTTTTTAACATTTATTTTCTTGATTCTTTTTATCTCAGAAGAATCTTTTGCCCAGACCGGCGGATTTGCAGGTGAGTTTACCCGGATCGGATTTGGTCCACGCGGAATGGCCATGGGGAATGCCATGGTTGCCGTTGCCGATGAGGGCAGTTATGCATATTATAATCCTGCTATTGCCGCAAAACCCGCTGTTGATGGCATTCAACTGGATATATCCACTTCAATAATGGAATTTGACCGCCAATTGCATAACATAAATGCTCAATTCAATCTTTCGCCAACGGCAAGTTTAAGTATTGGGCTGATAAATGCAAGAGTTACAAACATTGACGGAAGAACTCAAAGCGGATTTCATACCGAATCACTCTCCACAGATGAGTTCCAGGTATTAAGTAATTTCGGCCTTCGCTTTTCTGAAAAAGTATGGGGGGGATTTGGGCTTAAAATCAATTTTGCCAATTTTGATGAAAATGTATCAACAAGTACATCTATTGGAATTGACGGAGGTATATATGCAGTTGTATTAGATGGGTTGACCATTGGATTTGCAATCCAGGATCTTTTAGCCTCATACAGAACCGACTCAAGCGGGCTTTTTGGAGACAATTCCAGAAACAGAGATCAAAATTTCCCAACCCGGTTTAAATTCGGGGCAGCATACAGGCCAATTTCCAAATTATTGTTCAGCAGTGAATATGAAATACGCACTCAGGAATCCGAAATTAACCGTTCTGTCGTACAGCTATTTAATGGCATTCCCACCACTGTAACACAGCGTGAAGATGTTACTACATCCAGCCAGTTTCTTCGATTTGGTTCCCGTTATCTGCTTCATGAACGGTTAACTGTTCGAAGCGGGTTACAATTTATTGACCTTGACTATAATACTGAAACCACTTTTTCTGCGGGTTTTTCACTACATTTACCATTCGACAGATTTCAACCGTCCGTTGACTATGCCTTTTATCGTGAACCCAATTCAATTTCAAATATTCATGTTTTTGCATTAAGATTACATCTATGAAGCATTATTTACTATTCTTCTTAATGACAGTTTTGATTTCTTTCAGCCATGCAATTGCGCAAGATACCGGCTCAGGATTGGATTTTTTGAATATCGGGCCATCGGCACGACTGCTTGCTATCAATGAAGCCGGAACGGCATCACCAATCGGTGCCTCGGCTATCTATATAAATCCGGCGCTTCTTGTACTTGAAGAGCAATCCAGCGGTGAGATTAATTATACTTCATGGATTTCGAATGTAAATAATCAATACGGTGCAGTTAATTTTCTTCGTAACAACCATGCATTTGGCCTGGGCGTGTACAGTTCAAGAGCCGATGATTTTGAAGCCCGTGATCGTCCCGGCCCCTCCCAGGGTGCTTTCTCGATTACCTTTCTTTCCATAGCGGGTTCCTTTGCAAGACAATTCGGGCCGGTATCGGCGGGTATAACCGGTCAATTTTTGCGTGAAGAGGTTTTTCAATTCAGGGCCAACGGTTTTGCTGTTAATTTCGGGCTTGCTACCTCATTTATGAATGACCGCATACGAGCTGGTATCTCGGTTTTAAATATTGGAGAAATGGATGAACTTGAGTTCGAATCCACCAAATTGCCCACAAATCTTCGTATAGGATTACACAGTGAATTAATTGAACTTTCTACTCCGTTGCGTGATGATTTATCTGTCTTATTTGCTCTTGATTTTGATTATATCCAGCCGCTCAGAGACAATCCTTCTTCTGATTTTGCTACGAGTTCCGCTGATGATCCTTTTTTTAACATCGGGCTTACTTCCACCATTGCAGATCTTATAGTGTTACAGGGAGGTTATAAATTTGGGCCCACCGAACGCCCAGTTAGCCTGGGAGCAGCTTTTTTAATTAACCCGGTCCGAATCAATTATGCACTTGTACCTTTCAGAACCGGTTTCGATACCGTACATTCCATTGGTCTTCAAATTTATTTTTGATAAAAATTACGAAGTAAAACGCTGGCAATGAGGGCACCCGTAAGTTTGAAATCGGTCTATAATAAATTGGTACCAGGTGCCAGAACTCTCTTTGTGGTACCATTAATCAGGTATAAATATCCAAAATCCGATTATCTGTATCTTTTTTATAAAGAATTTATCGAAAGCAATGATCCGCCCAAAGTTTCTGCTTTAAGTGTTTTCGGACATTTTAAGTTTGTTTTTACTCAACTGTTCGGGAAACCGTGTATTCTGCACTATCACTGGCTGGAATTTCAGGATAAGCGCGCTCTTGCCGGTATGATTTACAAATGGTTTTGCCTTTATCTCTACAAATTATTCGGGGGTAAACTGGTATGGACTGTTCACAATAAAATGCCCCACGATAACAGATTTTACAAGGGTAATTTTTTACTCAGAAAATGGATGGCAAAAAATGCCGACCTGCTTCATGTACATTGCGATACCGCCATTTACGAGATCAGTGATTTTTTTAATATCACGAAAAAAAAGTTTTTCGTAATTTCGCATCCCAAATTTCCTGCAATTCTCATACCCAGGGCTGCATCAGCTGAAGCACTTAACCAAAGATTTAATCTTGATTTGAAAAGTTCAGATAAAATTTATCTCTGCTTTGGAAATATAAGTGCTTATAAACAGCTTCCGAATATTGCCAATATTTTTAAAAAGCTTGAGGGAAATAAAAAATTAATTATCGCCGGTCCGGTTAAAAAAGGACAATTAGATGAATATAAAGCTTTAAAAGAGATAAAAGATCAAAGTGAAAATATCTTTATAATTCCCCAATTTATCAGTGAAGAATGCGTCCCAGAGTTTTTTAATACTACTGATTTTGTTGTTTTTAATTATAGTGAAATATTAACATCAGGCGGGGTAGAACTGGCAAAAAGTTACCGTAAAAAAATAATTCTGCCGCTGGCAGGCTGCCTGAGTGAGTTAAAAGATCAACCCAACATAATTTCCTTTACATCACAAAAGGAACTTGAACAAATACTTCAAAGCACCTGATTTATGGGCAATTTGGCGTCAAAAGCTTCCTGGATTCTTTCGGGTGATGTTGGAGTGAGAGTGGTCGGCTTTTTAACTACCGTATATCTGGCCCGAACTTTTGGTGCCGACGGTTATGGCATAATTATCATCGGGCTGTCTGTTTTAGGCGTGGCATTGTGGTTTACGGATCTGGGATTGAATACGCTCGGTACAAGAGAGATCTCTAAAATCCCACAACATACGTATAGTGCCGATCAAATATTTTCCGCCAAACTTGTGATGTCAGTCGTTTCAT